>JAYTHS010000540.1:0-2446 GCA_043732345.1 Frankiales bacterium
GGCCCGACGCAGTGAGTACCCGTGGCTCGTCGGGATGGTCACCGACACCGCGGCCAGCCTGCTGCTCATCGCGCAACCGCTGACGCAGGAGAGGAACAGCGCTTCGACGACCGCCGCCAGCCAAGACGCGGTCCGGTGAGGCGCCGGCTCGCGGCCCTGGCCGTGGTCACCCTGGGCCGGGCCGCCAGCCCTGGCGCCGTCCCCGTGTACGACGGGGTCGGTGTGCCCAACGACCCTTACCGCTACCTCGACCGGGCGACGGGCGTCACGCAGGTGGTCGAGGTCGGGCCGACCTCCTCGGGCGCGCTGGCGCCGCGGCGACAGGGCATGATCCCGCGGTGAGACCCACCGAACCCCAGCTCCTGATCGAGGACCACGCGGTCATCGGCGACACCCACACGATGGCCCTGGTTGCGAGCGACGGCTCGATCGACTGGCTCTGCCTGCCGCGCTTCGACTCCGCCGCCTGCTTCGCCTCGCTGCTGGGCGACGAGCGCAACGGCCGGTGGCAGGTCTGCCCGGCCGGGCTGGCAGAGGGCGTCGTGCGTCGTACGACGCGGACCTACCGAGAGGGCACGCTGGTCCTCGAGACGGAGTGGGAGACCGACACCGGCGTCGTGCGGCTGGTCGACGCAATGCCCCCCCGGGACGGGCACGCCGACCTCGTCCGGCGGGTCGAGGGCGTCCGCGGCACCGTCGAGATGGCCATGCGCTTCACGGTCCGCTTCGGGTACGGCAAGGACGTCCCGTGGGTGCGCCGCATCTACGACGAGCAGGGGGACCCCGTGCTCATCGCGGTCGCCGGGCCCGACGCCCTTGCCCTGCGCGGCGACGTCCTGCCCGAGCCTGACGTCGACCACGACCACTCCCACCATGCCCACTTCACCGTCGCAGCAGGGGAGAGCGTCAACCTGTCGCTGGCGTGGTACCCCTCGCACGAGCGCGTCCCGCACCTGCACGACGTCGTCGAGGGCATCGCCGAGACCGAGGCGTTCTGGCGGGACTGGTCCGACCGCTCCACCTACCGGGGCCCGTACGCCGAGGTGGTGCAGCGCTCCCTGATCACGCTCAAGGCGCTCACCTATGCCCCGACCGGCGGCATCGTGGCAGCGCCGACGACCTCGCTGCCCGAGGAGGTCGGTGGCCTGCGCAACTGGGACTACCGCTTCTGCTGGCTGCGGGACGCCACGCTCGTCTTGCAGGCCCTGCTGTCGGCCGGGTACGACGGCGAGGCCCGTGACTGGACCAACTGGCTGTTGCGCGCCGTCGCCGGCTCGCCCGAGCAGCTGCAGATCATGTACGGCGTGGCGGGCGAGCGGTTGCTCCCCGAGATCAGCCTGCCCTGGCTGTCCGGCTACCGGCAGAGCAGTCCCGTCCGCATCGGCAACGCGGCCTCGGAGCAGTTCCAGCTGGACGTCTACGGCGAGGTGCTGTCAGCCCTTCACGACGCCCGGGTTGCAGGGATCCTCGCCGCCGACGACGACGACGCCTGGGCCCTGCAGCGAGCGGTCCTCGGTCGGCTCGTCGAGGTCATGCACGAGCCGGATTCCGGCCTGTGGGAGGCCCGCAGCGAGCCGCAGCACTACGTCCACTCCCGGGTCATGGTCTGGGTCGCTTTCGACCGGGCCGTGCAGGCCGTGGAGACCTACGGGCTGGCCGGGGACGTCGAGCTCTGGCGCACCCTGCGCGACGAGGTCCACGCCGAGGTCTGCGAGCGGGGCTGGGACGCCGAGCGGCAGACCTTCACCCAGCACTTCGGGAGCACCAGCCTCGACGCCGCCGTCCTGATCATGCCGTCCGTCGGCTTCCTGCCCGGTGACGACCCCCGGGTCGTGTCCACCATCGCGGCAGTGACCCGCACCTTGCGGCATGGCTGCCTGGTCGACCGGTACGACGGCGGCAGCGCCTCCGACGGGCTGAAGGGCACTGAGGGCTCGTTCCTGGCCTGCTCGTTCTGGCTGGTGAGCGCCCTGGCGCTCGCGGGGGAGCTCGGGCAGGCGACGGAGCTGTTCGAGGAGCTGCTCGGCCTGTGCAACGACGTCGGCCTGCTCGCCGAGGAGCACGACGGTCAGCGCATGCTCGGCAACTTCCCGCAGGCCTTCAGCCACCTGGCGCTGGTCGACGCCGCGACGACCCTGGCCGACGTGGGCGCCAGGGTGCAGGGTTCTCCCGGCCCGGGCGCGGGCAAGGCAGCCGCTGGGGGATGATCGGGAGGCCGGCGCGCCCGGCCCCGCCCTCTCGCGCGGGACGACGGCGCGACCTCCCTCGCACGACAGCACGCGTGGACCGACGTACCGAAGGCCCGGCCGACCGGTCCGGCAGATGACAGCACCCGACGACAGGAGCAGCCCCGGTGGCCACCACGGACAGCCCGAAGCCGCGCAAACCGAGGACGGCTGCGCAGCAGCGCGCGGAGCGCGAGACGACCCAGCCGGTCGTCGTCGCC
>JAYTHS010000541.1:0-2445 GCA_043732345.1 Frankiales bacterium
CTCGAGCACGTCGGTGATCTCGTGGCCGACGAGCTCGTGCCGCTCCACCAGTGCGTCGCGCAGCGCCTCGACGAGGTGCCGGTGGTCGCTCAGGAGGCCCTGCACGGTGACCTTGTGCCGCTGCAGCAGCGCCTCGACGGCGTCGCGGCCGCGGTCGTCGGCGAGCACCCGGCCGACGATGTTGGTGTCGCTGAAGCCGCTGTTCTGGATGGCCATGTAGGAGATGAGTGACCCGTCCATGCCATGGGCCCCCACCATCTCGGCGGCGCAGTTCGTGGCGTAGAGCAGGTCGCCCGCCGGCCCGGTGGAGACGTCGCCGAAGAAGAGCTCCTCCGCGCACTGCCCGCCGAGGGCGATCTGCACCAGCGCCTCGAGCTCCGAGCGGGAACGGGTGTAGACATCCTCCCGGTCGCCATGCGCGAGCAGCCCCAGGGAGCCCTTGCGCCGGATGATCGTCAGCACCTCGAGGCGCCGCTGGGGAGCGGTGAGCCAGGCCACGGTGGCGTGCCCCGCCTCGTGGGTGGCGATGAGCCTGGTCTCGTGCGGGGTGTAGGAGACGGGCTGACCCGAGCCGATCTGCGTCGACAGCCGGGCGTCCTCGACGTCAGCCCAGGTCATGCGGGTGTCGCCGCGGCGCACGGCGCTGACCAGCGCCTCGTCGAGCAGATTCTCCACCATCACCGGGGAGAAGCCGGTGGTGATCGCTGCCAGGGCGTCGCGGCGCTCGGTGTCGTCCAGCTCGGGGGCGTGGGACTTCTTGGCCAGGTAGTGGTCGAGCAGCGCCCGGCGGCCGGCCTTGTCGGGCAGCTCGAACGACAGCCGGCGGTCAAAGCGTCCGGGCCGCAGCAGCGCCGGGTCCAGGGCGTCGGCCCGGTTGGTCGCGGCGATCACCAGCACGTTGACGGGCTTGACGACGGGGCGCTTGAGCTGGCGGTGCACCGGCAGCAGCAGGTTGACCCGGTCGACAGCCCAGCCGCAGAGGCGCTCGCCACCGGTGAGGGCGTCGAAGGACTGCATCTGGACCAGCAGCTCGTTGATGATGGTGGCGTTATCTCCGCCACCGGCAAACCCGTGGACGACGGACCCGCCACCGGCGGCCGCGGCGAACGACGGCGGCAGGCTCGACGTACCGCTGCAGTGGGAGGTGGCCAGGGGCGTCGCAGAGGTGCGCACCCCGCTGCGAGACAGCGCGATGACGTCGAGCTCCTCGATGAAGCCGATGGCGCCGCCCTCCTTGCGCGCTGCCTTGCGCAGGGCCTTGAAGTAGCTGCGGATCTTCTTGCTGCTCTGGCCCTGCCAGACGGTCTGGAACGACGTGCCGGAGGCGAACAGGAACGGGACCCCCGCCTCGGCGGCCATGGCGCGGGCCAGGAAGGTCTTGCCGGTCCCGGGTGAGCCCTCGAACAGCAGGCCCCGGCGCGGGGTGCCCCCCATGGCCGTGGAGTAGGTCTTGTGGGCCAGGAACAGGTTCAGGGACCGGATGGCCTCGTCCTTGACCGGGTCGATGCCGACGACGTCGGCGAGCCGGGTGTCGATCTGGTCGGAGCGGTAGACGACGTGCGGCGAGCGGCCGGTCATGGCTTGCTGGCCCACCAGCATCACCATGAGCAGCACGAAGAAGGCGATGGGCACGGCGGTCAGCGGGTCGACCGACGGGATGGACAGGAACGCCTCTCCCGCCGACAGCGACAGCCGCCGCCAGGTGATCAGGGCCAGGACCAGCCAGACCACCAGCGTGAGCTTGGCCCACCGGCGGGTGCGCAGGGCCTCCCTGGCGCGGCCGACGTCGGCGTCCCGCATGCGGAGCAGGTCACCGCCCGCGGTGACGAGGGAGTGGAGCCCGGGATCAGGTAGGCGGTCGGTCACAGGTGCAGCTCCAGTCTCGGTGGCCTTCGTCCTGCCCGATGGTCCCGTCGATCACGCTGCGTAGCCAGGCCACGCCCGAAGGACCACCCGTTCGGCCCATCAAGGATCAGGCGAACAAGTCCGACTCCCGCACGCGGTCACGCTCAGCGATGTCGGCGTACGGCCGGGCCCGGACGAAGTACTCAACCCCCATGGCCTGCTGCCCCACGTTGTCCGACAGCGCGAAGAACGGGCCGTCGACGGCGATCTGCGTGGCGTGCGCCCGCATCGCGGCGACCTTGCGGTCCAGGTGGTCGCGGGCGTCGACCTCGGTGGTCACCTCGTCGTCGGGGTTGCCGAACGGCAGGTCGTCGGCAGAGTCGACGCCGAAGAAGGTGCTGTCCCCGGTCTGCTTGAGATGGTCGATCCCGGCCTGCAGGACGCTCTTGGGGATCGCGGTCCAGTAGAGCTTCTCGGTCGCCCAGCTCTCGCCGAGCTCCGGCGCGTACGCCGGGTCGGCCGCCGCGTCGACGGCGGCGACCGTGACGCGGTGGGCCTGCACGTGGTCGGGGTGGCCGTACCCGCCGTTGCTGTCGTAGG
>JAYTHS010000542.1:0-22603 GCA_043732345.1 Frankiales bacterium
GGGCGGGTTCTAGCGATCCCCGCAACACCCTGGATTTCAGGGGGTTGCGGGGATCGTGGTTTCTGCGGAGTTGAAGGCGATGTTCTTCGAGGCTCTGGACCGGGAGGACGGCAGCATCGCCGGTGCGGCGCGGGTGGTCGGGGTGAGCCGGGCGACGGCCTATGGGTGGGCGCGCGGGGCTGGTGTTCGGGGTCGTGGGAAGTCGGGCACGGCCGGGCATCCGGGTCGGGCGGAGTACGACCGGCTCCGGGCGGGTGGGGTGCGGCGGCGGGACGCCGCGGCGCAGGTCGGTGTCCACGAGCGCACGGCGCGCGACTGGGACCACGGCATCCGCAAGATCGGTGATGCGCGCCTGCACGCCGATGGTCGCCGGGTCGACTACAAGACGGGTGTGACCACCATCGTCGCCCGCACCCCGGGGTCGTCCCTGGAGGCGGTCGAGGCCCAGCTGCATCCTCGGTTCCTCACCGTGACCGAGCGGGAGCTGATCGCTGACCTGCACCGCGGCGGTGAGTCGCTGCGGGCGATCGGGCGGGTGCTGGGCCGGGCGGCGTCCACGATCAAGCGGGAGATCGATGCCCGTTCGGTCGGCGGGATCTATCAGCCGCACCGTGCGCACCGGGGGTGGGCGAGCAGCCGGCCGCGACCCAAGAAGTCCAAGCTCGCCCAGGACGGTCCGCTGCGGGGTTACGTCGCCGACAAGCTGGGCCTGCGGTGGTCGCCCGAGCAGATCTGTCACGCTCTGCGCATCGAGTTCCCTGATGACGAGGGGATGAGGGTGAGCCCGGAGACGATCTACCAGGCGATCTACCTCCAGGCCCGTGGTGGGCTGCGACGTGAGGTCGCGGCCGCGCTGCGCACCGGACGCACCCGGCGCAAGCCACACCGCAGGCCGGACCAGCGCACACGACGTTTCGTCGACGAGATGGTGATGATCTCCGACCGTCCAGCCGAGGTGGGGGACCGGGCGGTCCCCGGGCACTGGGAAGGCGACCTGATTGTCGGCACCGGCAGCGACAGCGCGATCGTGACCCTGGTCGAGCGGACCACCCGCTACGTCATGCTCGGGCACCTGCCCGGCGGGCACACCGCCGAGGAGGTCCGTGACGTGCTGGTGCCCTTGATCTCGACCCTGCCCGACCACCTGCGAGGCTCCCTCACCTGGGACCAGGGCTGCGAGATGGCTGCCCACAAGCAGTTCACCGTGGCCACCGGAGTGCCGGTCTACTTCTGCGACCCGCACTCCCCCTGGCAGCGCGGCTCCAACGAGAACACCAACGGCCTGCTGCGGCAGTACTTCCCCAAGGGCACCGACCTCTCCGTCCACAGCGCCGAGGACCTCGAGCACGTCGCCCAGCAGCTCAACGGGCGACCACGCAAAACGCTCGGCTGGACAAACCCAGCCGAGCGCCTGCGTGATCTACTCACGCCCACATAAGCCATCAGGTGTTGCGACGACCCCAAGAATCCGCCTGGTCGGGCGGGGACGTTCTCCTCCGCCGCGCGGCGGCGGAGCGGGCGACGCTGGCGGGCGCCCGGGTCCGTCCGGGCGCGGACGAGGAGACCGCCGTGACGACCACCGATCCGGACACCACCGACCCGACCACCACCGACCCGACCACCACCGACCACAGCACGACCTTCACCCTGGGTGCCCACGCCCGGTGCAGCGACGGGGCCGCGGGCAGGGTGACCCGCGTCGTCGTCGACCCGCGGACCGGCGCGGTCACCCACCTCGTGGTGACCCCGCGCCACCACGACGGGTTCAGCCGGCTCGTGCCGCTCGACCGGGTGGCTCCCGGCCCGACGGAGGACGAGGTCACCCTCGCCTGCACCCGGGCCGAGCTGGGGACCTTCGACGAGCCCGAGGAGCACCACTTCCTCCCGGGCGGCGGGGCCTACGGCGGCTACGGACCGGGCCAGGCCCTCTCCTGGCCCTACTACAGCGCGGGCTACCTGGGGGGCCTCGGCGCGGGTGGGAGCTGGGTCGGCTCGGGCGGGATCGGCGTCGGGATGGGCGGAGCCCAGCCGATGACGTCGGTGGAGACGGTGCCGCTGGGGGAGGTGTCGGTGCACCGGGGGGACGCCGTGCGCACGACCGACGGCACCGTGGGCCACCTGCACGGGCTGGTCGTCGACCAGGACGACCCGGTGAGCCACCTGCTGCTGCAGGAGGGCCACCTGTGGGGCCGCAAGTAGGTCGGCATCCCCGTCGCCGCCGTCACCTCGATGCACGACGGGGTGGTGCTGCGGCTGAGCACCCGCCAGGTGCACGACCTGCCCGAGCTCGCCCTGCTCGACCACCCCGCCCCGGCGTAGCCCCCACGGGGACCGGCTACGCGGTGAGCCGGTCCCCGGTCCCGGGATGGAACGTGTACACCTCGTCGGGACGGACGGTGACGAGCACCGTCTCGCCGGCGCTGGGCGAGAGCCGGCCGTCGAAGCGGGCGACGACGCTGGCGGCGTGCGCGGCGTCGTCGCCGGGCAGGTGGCCGTGCACGTAGGCATCGGCACCGAGCTCCTCCACCACCGCCGCGGTGAGCTTCAACCCCTCGCCGTCGGTGCTCAGCAGGAACGACTCGGGCCGCACCCCCACCGTGATCGTGGTCAGACCGGCCGTGGCGGCGGCATCGAGCACCTCGCGGCTGAGCGGGAGCACGTGCCCACCCACCCGCGCCCCACCGGGCACGAGCTCGGCGGTGCGCAGGTTCATCCCGGGCGAGCCGATGAAGCCGGCGACGAAGGCGTTCACGGGGTGGTCGTAGAGCGCCCTGGGCGTGTCCACCTGCTGCAGCACCCCGGCCTTGAGCACCGCCACCCGGTGGCCCATCGTCATGGCCTCGACCTGGTCGTGGGTGACGTACAGGGTGGTGGTGCCCAGCCGCGTCTGCAGCGCGGTGATGTTGCCGCGGGTCTCAACCCGCAGCTTCGCGTCGAGGTTGGACAGCGGCTCGTCCATGAGGAAGACGCTGGGCTCGCGGACGATGGCCCGACCCATGGCCACCCGCTGGCGCTGCCCGCCGGACAGGGCCCGGGGGTGCCGCTCGAGGTAGGGCTCCAGGTCGAGCACCCGTGCCGCTGCCTCGACCTTGGCGCGGCGCTCGTCGGGGTCCATGCCGCGCAGCCGCAGGGCGAAGCCCATGTTCTCGGCCACCGTCATGTGCGGGTAGAGGGCGTAGTTCTGGAAGACCATGGCGATGTCGCGGTTGCGGAGCGCGAGCTTCGCGACGTCCTCGCCGCCGATGCGGATGGCTCCGTGGTCGACCTCCTCGAGGCCGGCGACCATCCGCAGCGCCGTGGACTTGCCGCACCCGGACGGCCCCACCAGCACCATGAGCTCGCCCTGGGTGATCTCCAGGGTGAGCCGGTCCACCGCGGGGACGGAGCTGCCCGGGTAGGTGCGGGTGGCTGCGAGGAACTCGACGTTCGCCACCTGCTCAGCCTTCCCGGACGACGAGGCGGGTGAGGTCGAGCAGCCGGGCGGGGTAGCCCCACTCGTCGTCGTACCGGCCGAAGACCTCGGCCATCCGACCCGCCGCTCGGGTCGTCGGCCCCTCCAGCACGCGGGAGGCAGGGCCGCCGATGATGTCGGTGGAGACCAGCGGCTCGGTGCTGATGCGCAGCCGACCGGGCAGCGGGCCGGTCGGGCGAGGGCGGCGCGAAGGTAGTCGCGACCGATCCGGCCGAAACCGTTGATGCCGACGTGGACGCTCATGGTCTGACTCCGGTGGTGGGTGCGGTGTCCGGCACGACGGTGTGTCGGTCACCGGTGAGCGTGTCCATCGCGTGCCCGCACGGTAAGGGCCGAACGTCACCCGCGCGGGCCGCGGCGTCCGCGCTGCGCCGCCGCGGGCGGGGTGCCGCCACGCGGTTGAGGTAGACGTAGACGACCCCGGGCCACTGCCGGCGCAGGGCCGATGCGGCCGCGACGATGGCCCGTTCCACCTGGGGGACGTCGAGGTCGTCGTCGAAGATCACGTCCCCGGAGATGACCAGGCTCTCCGGGCCCACCACCGCCGCGAACAGGTCGGGCACCCCCACCACACCCCGCTGCCCGGCCACGACCACGCGCATCGCCTCCACCAGCCGCGGCGCCACGCCGCGGCCGGTGAGCAGCTCCCGGCTGGTGTGCAGCAGCAGGCCCGAGGTGACGAGCAGGACGCCGGCGATGGTGGCGCGGGCCACGACGTCCGCGGCGGCGCTGCCGGTGGCCTCCCGCAGACTCAGCCCCACCGCGGCCACCACTCCGCCCAGCAACCCCGCGGCACTGCTGAGCACGACGGTGCTCACCGCTGGGTCGGTGCCCCGCCACAGCGAGCGGGCCACCGTGAGGTGCCGGGCGTCGGCCTGGTGGGCCAGCGGCCGCACCGCGACCACGAGTGCCACGGCGTCCAGGGCGACGACCACCGCGAGGACGGCGTAGCCGACGGGGTAGGAACCGGTGGGCTCCGGGTGCAGCACGGCACGCACGGTCTCCGCGGCGGCCGCACCGACGCCGCCGACGAAGATCCCGGCCGCTGCGACGAAGGACCAGAAGAAGCGCTCCCGACCGTGGCCGAGGGGGTGGGCCGCATCGGGGGGCCGGGCCCCGCGCAGCACCCCGAGCAGCAGGAACACCCCACCGCGACGTCGGCGAGGTTGGTGACGGTCTGGGTGCGCAGGGCCACCGACCCGGTGACCTCCGCGGCGGTGCCGAGCGCGGCGGTCTGCGCGAGCGCGACCAGCAGACCCACGACGACGCTGCGCCTCCTCGTCGACACGGGTGCGGGGGGTGGGCTGCTCACGCCGGATCGGGTCGGGCCCGGCGCTGCTGAAGTAGGCGGCGCGCCGGCGCAGGTGGTGGTGGTGGGTGAACCATCGCCGGGAGCTGGTCGGCGCCCGCGACGCCCGGTAGAAGACCGTCTTGCCGAGCTCGACCAGGAGCAGGTAGCCGACCACCATCCCGGCCAGTGCCGCGAAGTCGGCGCCGGGCAGCGGCTGGAAGCCCAGCGCTCGGGCGAACGGCGTCGCGGGGATGGCGTTACCCACCGCCACCACGGCGAGGGCGGAGACGGTGAGCGGCAGGCTCGGGTGGCTTCGGAAGAACGGCACCCGCCGGGTGCGGATGGCGAAGATGACCAGGGTCTGGGTGGCGAGGGACTCGACGAACCAGCCGCTGCGGAACTGCTCGGGCCCGGAGTGGAACACCCACAGCATCACCGCGAAGGTCACCAGGTCGAACACCGAGCTCAGCGGGCCGAAGAACAGCATGAACTTCCGGATGAACGCGAGGTCCCAGTGCGCGGGCCGCTGCAGCTGCTCCGGGTCGGCACCGTCGGTCGGGATGGCCAGCTGGCTGGTGTCGTAGAGCAGGTTGTTCAGCAGGATCTGCGAGGGCAGCATCGGCAGGAAACCGAGGAACACCGAGGCCGCCGCGGCGGAGACCATGTTGCCGACGTTGCTCGAGGTCCCCATGAGCACGTACTTCATGGTGTTGGCGAAGATCCGGCGTCCCTCAACCACACCGTCGGCGAGCACGCCAAGGTCCTTCTCCAGCAGGATCACGTCGGCGGCGTCCTTGGCCACGTCCGTGGCCGAGTCGACCGAGATCCCGACGTCGGCGGCGTGCAGCGCGAGCGCGTCGTTCACGCCGTCGCCGAGGAGGGCCACGCCGCCGCCGCCGCCCCGGGCGACCCGGACGATGCGCGCCTTGCGCTCGGGGCTGACCCTTGCTAGCACCACCGTGGTGCGCAGGGCCAGCTCCAGCGCCTCGTCGTCCATGGCGTCGAGCTCACCGCCCTGGAGGACGCCCCCGCCGTCCCCGGCCAGCAGCCCGAGGTCACGGCACACCCGTGCGGCCACCACCGGGTTGTCACCGGTGACCACCTTGACGGCGACCCCGAGCCCGGCCAGCCGGGTCAGCGCGGCGGCCGCCCCGGGGCTTCGGCGGGTCGGCGAAGACCAGCAGCCCCACCAGGTGCAGCCCGTGCTCGTCAGCCGGGCGGGGGGCCGCGGTGCCGGTGGCGCTCCGGGCCGCCACCGCGACCACGCGGTTCCCGGCGGCGAACTCCCGGGCCAGCGCCGCGCGGGTCTCGGCGGGAACGTCGGTGCAGCGCTCGAGCACGGTCTTGGGGGCCCCCTTCGTCACGAGCACCAGGACGCCGTCGGGGTCTCAGACCAGTGCGGAGGCCATCCGGCGCTCGTGGTCGAAGGGCAGCACCCCCAGCGCGGCGGCGGGGGCAGCACCGGGCGCGACACGCCACAGAGCGTCGTCGAGCGGGTTGCCCCCGGCGTCGGCACCGCTCTCGGTGGTCTGGAGCCCGCGCGCGAGCACCACCTCGGCGTCGACCCCGGGCACCGGGACCGCGCGCAGGTAGTCGATGCGGCCGAGGGTGAGGGTGCCGGTCTTGTCGGTCAGCAGGAGGTCGAGGTCCGCGAGGTCCTCGATGCAGACCAGGCGCTTGACCAGCACGTGGCGCGCGGTCATGCGGCGCGAGCCGGCGGCCAGGCTCGTCGAGACCACCGCGGGCAGCAGCTGGGGGTGATGCCGACGGCGATGGCCAGGGAGAACAGCACCGCGTCCAGCACGGGTTTGCCGAGGGCGACGTTGACGACGAGCACAGCCGTGGTGAGCACCCCGGCCACGCGCACGAGTAGCAGCGAGAAGCGCTTGAGCCCGAGCTGGAACTCCGTGTCCGTCGGCCGGGACGACAGCCCCGCGGCGATGGTGCCCAGCTCGGTGCCCGCGCCGGTGGCCACCACCACGCCCCGACGCTCCCCGCGTGCACGACGGTCCCCATGAGGGCGCAGCCGGTGAGCTCGGCCAGGGGCGTCCCGGCCGGGATCGGAGCGGTGGACTTCTCCACGGGTGACGACTCCCCGGTGAGCACCGACTCGGCGCACTCCAGTCCCACGACCTCCAGCAGCCGCAGGTCGGCCGGCACCACCGCGCCCAGCCGCAGCGACACCACCTCGCCCGGCACCAGGTCGCTGACGTCTACGGTGTGCGGCCGGCCACCCCGCAGCACCGTCGCGCAGTGGTGCACCTGGGAGTGCAGCGTCTCCGCGGCGCGCTCGGCCCGGTACTCGTTGACGAACCCGAGACCGACCGACAGCGCGACGATGGCGCCGATCACCAGGGCGCTGCTGTGCTCCCCGACCCCGAAGGACACCGCCGCGGCCACCACCAGCAGGCCCAGCAGGGGCGAGCGCAGCTGGTGGCCGAGCACCGCCCACGGCCGGGCTCGGTGCGAGGCCACCGCGTTGAGCCCGCACCGCGCGAGGCGGCGGGCGGCCTCGCCCTCCGACAGTCCGTCTGCTGCGGTCACGCGCTGGTCGAGCAGCACCTCGGCGGTGTACCGCCGCGAGGCCGCGACCACCGCGCTGGGGTCGGGTGTCGGGGCGACGACCGGCGGGGCCGCCGCGGTCACGGTGTACGGAGCGCGGCGGTGAGGTCGCGGGAGGGGGCGACGGCGACCGCGGTGGCGGCGACCCTCCGGCGCTTCACGGGGTTGCTCGCCCCGGACAGCCGTCGAGGTGGCCGGCCACGGCGAGCACGGCCGGGGGACAGCCGCACGAGGAGTGCCCGGCCGCCAGCAGGGCCCGGTCCTGGGGGGTGGGGGACACCACGAGCGCCGCGGGCCGGGGGACCTGCAGGGCCCGGTCCTGGGGGGTGGGAGCGACCACGAGCGCCGCGGGCGCGGGCACCTGCAGCGTGGTACTGGGGTCGACGACAGGGCTGGGCTCGGTCACGGTGTCTCCTCGGTGGGGGGTCAGTTGAGCCGGGGGTGCGGGGACGCGACCACGGCGCCCGGGGCTAGCACGCGGGCCCACACCCGGGTGCTCGCCGCCCGTCCGGGTCGGCGGAGCTGGTTCAGGGGCCAGCGCCAGCGACGTGCGACGGCCTCGACGAGGGCCGTCGACCCCGCGGGGTGCGTGGGCGGGGAAGACGAGGTGGAGCAGCTCGCGGGCGACGCAGACCGGGGCGTGCCCGGTGGCCCGGCCGACGTCGACCAGGCTCCCACCGGCCCGGGCGGTGCTGGTGCGCTCCAGGGCCTGGACCAGGCCCAGCGCCTCGTGCATGGTGCGCGCGTCGGCCATCCGCGCGAGCACCCGGGCGGTGTCGGCGTGGTCCTGCGGTTGCTCGCTCGGGCTGCTGCTCATGCGGTCGTGGTCCACCCGGCCCGATCGCTGCTCCGGGGCACGGGCATGTAGAGGGTGTTGCCGAGGTGGTCGCGCGCGGGGCGGTGGGCGCGGAGGTCGTGGACCAGCCGGTACTCCTGGGGCCCCGCGCGGCTGGCGAGCACGATGCGCGGCGGCCAGGACGTCGGTCCCTCACGCTGCCAGGTCAGGCCGTGCGCGGGTCCGCAGTAGGCCCTGGCCCACTCGGCCGCGGTGTCGGTGGTGGGGAGCGTGTCGGTGGGGGGGCTGTCGAGGATCGTCACGGCCCGCTCACCCGAGGACGTGGAGCAGGTTGGACACGACGGCGACCCCAGGGGCCGACCAGGCGGCGTCCTCGACCTGGCGGCGCTCGGTCCAGGTGCGGACGGTCCCGCTGAGGGTGACCACACCGCCGGCGACGTGGACGGTGACGTGGCGGGCCTCGACCTCGGCGCTGCGCAGCAGGGCCGAGGTGATCGAGTTCCCGATCCCCACCGGGTTGGCCACGGGCGCGACGCTGACGAGGTTGAGCACGGAGCTGACGCCCTCGGTGTACTGGACGGCACGGGCGGCGGCCTTGCGCTGGTGCTGCCACTCGACGGCGCCGGTGAGGGTGATCTCGTGGTCGTGCACCGTCGCCTTCACCGTGGTGGGGACGTTGATCGCGCGCAGCAGCGACTCCCCGGCCTGCCGGGCGATGTCGGCGTCGTTGACCGCCCCCCGGCTGCCACGGACCACGATCTCCTGGGCGAGGCCGACCACCCCGCGGACGCGTTGGGCGGCCTTGGCGGCCTGCAGCTTCTCGGGGTAGCTGCCCACCTCGCCGGAGAGGGTGACGGCCCCGTCGGTGACGGAGACGCCCACGTGGGTGGCGTCGATGCCGGGCACCCACTCCAGCTCCTGGGTCACGGCGGTCTTCAGCTCGGCGTCGGTGCGGCGCAGTGTCGTTGTCATGGCACGAGCGTGGCCGGTCGGCAGCGGGCCGGGCAGGGTCGGAGGTCCCGCCCGCAGGGGCCGCCGGACCTGCCCAGGCACTGGCGCACCCTGCACACCGCCCCCGGTCCGTCCAGGGACCAACGGCCCTGTCGGGCAAGTCCTGGCTGCAGCACCCTGGCGTGGACACGTCCCAGCTGTGGGTGTCGTCCCCGGCCCCGGACGTCACCTCCTGCGGCACCGCACCGGAGGGCCCATGCACGTCGACGACCGTCCCCGCACGCCCAGCCCGTCCACGACACCGGCCCTCGCCAACCGCATGCTCGTCCTGGCCACGGTCGGGTTCGGCATCAACTTCTGGGCCTGGGCCCTCATCAGCCCCCTGGGTCCGACCTTCGGGACCGAGCTGCGGTTGACGTCGTTCCAGCAGGCGCTGCTGGTGGCGGTCCCGGTGGTGGTGGGCTCGCTCGGTCGGATCCCGGTGGGGGCGCTCACCGACCGGTACGGCCCACGGGTGCTGTTCACCGCCGTGACCGCGCTGACCGTCGCACCGGTGCTGTTCGTCGGATTCGCCGGCTCCTCCTACGGACGCCTGCTCCTCGGGGGGTTCTTCCTCGGGATCGGCGGCACCGCGTTCGCGGTCGGGGTGCCCATGGTGAACTCGTGGTTTCCCCCGGCGCGGCGAGGGGCGGCACTGGGCATCTTCGGCGTCGGCATGGGCGGCACCGCGATCTCGGCCTTCACCACGGTCCGGCTGGCCGACCACCTCGGCCGCAGCGCACCGTTCATCCTGGTCGCCGTCCTGCTCGCGGTGTTCGCCGCCGTCTCCGCCTGGTTGATCCGGTCGCCGGCGGGACGCGTCCGCGCCGAGGGGTCGTTCGTGGCCCGCACGGTCGCAACGGTGCGGCTGCCGTCCACCGTCCAGCTCTCGCTGCTCTACGCCGTCGGGTTCGGTGGCTTCGTGGCCTTCAGCGTGTACCTGCCGACGTACCTCCGGAACGTCTACGAGCTCTCGGTCGGCGACGCCGCGGTGCGCACCGCCGGCTTCGTGGTCCTCGCGGTGGTGGCCCGGCCGGTGGGTGGGTGGCTCTCGGACCAGGTCGGGCCGGTCCGGGTGCTCACGGCCTCCTTCGTGACGACGGCGGTGTTCGCGCTGGTCGCGGCCCTGGGGCTGCCCCTGCTCCCGGTGGGCACGATCGGGTTCCTCGGGCTCGCGGCGGGGCTGGGCGCGGCGTCGGGCGCGTGCTTCGCCCTGGTCGCGGCCGTGGTGCCGGGCCCCCAGGTGGGTGCAGTCACCGGGATCGTCGGGGCCGCAGGGGGTCTCGGCGGTTTCGTGCCGCCGCTGGTGATGGGCCTGCTCTACGGGGCGTTCGGCAGCTACACCGTCGGGTTCCTCCTCCTCGTCGCGGTGGCCGTCGCCGCCGCGGTGCTCACCTGGGGTCCGGTGCGGCGCACCGCCGCCGCCCACGCGGCCCCCGCCACCTCGACCACGGAAGAGAGTCCTGCGTGAGCCTGCGCCGAGCCCGTCGCACCCCCGCCCCGGCACCGGTGGCGACCCAGGCACCGCACGTCGACGGCGCCGCTGTGGAGGCGCTGCTGAAGGCCCGCCGGTACTTCCAGCCGCTGAAGGTGGCCGAGGACCTGCGCACGCTGCACCAGATCGGGGGTCGTGGGGCGGACACCTTCTACCGGGACCGGTGGGCGCACGACAAGGTGGTGCGTTCCACGCACGGGGTGAACTGCACCGGGTCGTGCTCGTGGAAGGTGTACGTCAAGGACGGGATCATCACCTGGGAGGCGCAGCAGACCGACTACCCGTCCATCGGCCCCGACCGTCCGGAGTACGAGCCCCGGGGCTGCCCCCGCGGGGCGGCCTTCTCCTGGTACACCTACTCGCCGACCAGGGTCCGCTACCCGTACGTGCGCGGGGTGCTGCTGGAGATGTACCGGGAGGCGAGAGCCCGCCTCGGTGACCCGGTGGACGCGTGGGCCGAGATCGTCTCCGACCCGGAGCGCGCGAGCGCCTACAGGTCCGCCCGCGGCAAGGGTGGTCTGGTCCGGGCGAGCTGGGACGAGGCGCTGGAGATGATCGCGGCCGCCCACGTGCACACCATCGAGACCGAGGGTCCGGACCGCATCGCCGGCTTCTCCCCGATCCCGGCCATGTCGATGGTCTCCCAGGCGACCGGTGCCCGGTTCCACTCGCTCATCGGCGCCACGATGCTGAGCTTCTACGACTGGTACGCCGACCTGCCCGTGGCGTCCCCGCAGGTGTTCGGCGACCAGACGGACGTGCCGGAGTCCGCCGACTGGTGGGACGCCGCATACCTGGTCATGTGGGGCTCCAACGTGCCGGTGACTCGCACGCCGGACGCGCACTTCATGACCGAGGCCCGCTACCGGGGCCAGAAGGTCGTCGTCGTCTCCCCGGACTACGCCGACAACACGAAGTTCGCCGACGAGTGGCTGGCCCCGCACCCGGGGACCGACGGGGCGCTGGCGATGGCCATGGGCCACGTCATCCTCAAGGAGTTCTTCGTCGACACGACGACGGCGCCCTTCCACGACTACGTCACCTGTTACACCGACCTGCCGTTCCTGGTCACGCTGACCGAGCGCGAGGGTGTCCACGTGCCGGGCAAGTTCCTCACCGCCGCCGACCTCGGGGACACCACCGAGGGCGCGGGGGCCAAGACCGTCCTGCTCGACGGCGACGGGACGCCGGTGGTGCCCAACGGGTCGCTGGGCTTCCGCTTCGGCGAGGCCGGCAAGGGTCGCTGGAACCTCGACCTGGGCGAGGTCGAACCCCTGCTCACCGTGCTGACCCCCGGCTGTGCGACCGCGACGGTGGACCTGCCCCGCTTCGACGCCGCCGACGGCACCGGGGCGGTGCTGCACCGCGGGGTCCCGGTCCGGGAGGTCGGTGGCCACCTGGTGACCACCGTCTTCGACCTGCTGCTGGCCCAGTACGGGGTGGGCCGCGACGGGCTGCCCGGGCAGTGGCCCACCGGCTACGACGACGACGAGCCGTACACTCCGGCCTGGCAGGAGGGCATCACCTCGGTGCCGGCGGCCACGTGCGCCAAGATCGCCCGGGAGTTCGCCCGCAACGCCGAGGAGTCCGGCGGCCGCTCGATGATCCTGATGGGTGCCGGCACCAACCACTGGTTCCACTCCGACACCATCTACCGGGCGTTCCTCACCCTGACCACGCTGACGGGGTGCCAGGGCCGCAACGGCGGCGGCTGGGCGCACTACGTCGGCCAGGAGAAGGTCCGCCCGCTCACCGGCTACAACCAGGTCGCGAACGCGCTCGACTGGGTGCGGCCGCCCCGGCAGATGATCGCCACGGCGTTCTTCTACCTGCACACCGCGCAGTGGCGCTACGACGGGTTCCAGGCCGACGCGCTGTCGTCGCCGCTGGCCACCGGCCGCTTCAAGGGGCAGTCCACCGCCGATCTCATCGCGCAGTCCGCGCGGCTGGGGTGGATGCCCTCCTACCCCACCTTCGACCGCAACCCCCTCGACCTCGCCGACGAGGCCGACCGCGCCGGCGTGAGCGCCGCCGAGCACGTCGTGGCCGAGCTGCGGGCCGACCGGCTGCACTTCGCCGCCGAGGACCCCGACGGCCCCGGCAACGCACCGACGATCCTCACGGTGTGGCGGTCGAACCTGATCGGCTCCTCCGCCAAGGGCAACGAGTACTTCCTCAAGCACCTGCTCGGCGCGGACAGCTCGCTGCGCGCGCAGGAGACACCCCCGGAGCTGCGGCCGAGGGACGTGCGCTGGCGGGAGGAGGCGCCCACCGGGAAGCTGCAGCTGCTGCTGTCGCTGGACTTCCGTATGACCAGCACCACCCTGTTCTCCGACATCGTGCTGCCCGCGGCCACCTGGTATGAGAAGCACGACCTCTCCAGCACCGACATGCACCCCTTCGTGCACGCCTTCAACCCGGCCATCGCACCGCCTTGGCAGACCCGCACCGACTTCGACGCCTTCACCAGCCTCGCCGAGGTGTTCTCCACCCTGGCCGCGCAGCGCCTGGGCACCCGGCGCGACGTGGTGGCCGTCCCGCTGCTGCACGACACCCCCGACGAGCTCGCCACCCCCGGCGGGGTCGTCCGCGACTGGCGCTCGGAGGAGTGCGAACCCGTCCCCGGGGTGACCATGCCCAAGATCGTCGTGGTCGAGAGGGACTACGGGGCGGTCGCGGCGAAGATGACCTCGCTGGGCCCGCTCGTGGAGACCCTCGGCATGACCACCAAGGGCGTCACCTACCACCCGGAGCCGGAGGTGGAGCTGCTGCGCCACGCCAACGGCACCGTGCACGGCGGGCCCGGCGACGGTCGGCCGTCCCTGGCCAGGGACACCGACGTGTGCGAGGCCATCCTCACCCTGTCCGGGACGACCAACGGCCGCCTGGGCGCCCAGGGCTTCCGCGCCCTGGAGGAACGCACCGGGGTGGTCCTGGCCGACCTGGCCGCCGACAACGAGGGCCGCCGGATCACGTTCGCCGACACCCAGTCCCGGCCGGTGCCGGTGCTCACCTCGCCGGAGTGGTCGGGCAGCGAGCACGGCGGTCGCCGCTACTCCCCGTTCACCATCAACACCGAGCGCCTCAAGCCCTGGCACACCCTCACCGGGCGCATGCACTTCTTCCTCGACCACGACTGGGTGCACGAGCTGGGGGAGGGGCTGCCGATCTTCCGTCCCCCGCTGGACATGCACCAGCTGTTCGGGGAGCCGCGACTGGGGCAGGGCGGTTCCGCCGAGCTCACCGTCCGCTACCTCACCCCGCACTCCAAGTGGTCCATCCACTCCGAGTACCAGGACAACCTGCTCATGCTCAGCCTGTCCCGCGGGGGTCCGAACATCTGGATGAGCGCGCCGGACGCGGAGTCGCTGGGGATCAGCGACAACGACTGGATCGAGGCGGTCAACCGCAACGGCGTCGTCGTCGCCCGGGCCGTGGTCTCCACCCGGATGCCGGCCGGGACGGTGTACATGTACCACGCGCAGGACCGGGTCATCGACGTCCCGCGCAGCGAGACCAGCGGCAAGCGCGGCGGCACCCACAACTCGGTGACCCGGCTGCTGGTGAAGCCCACCCACCTCGTCGGGGGCTACGCGCAGCTGTCCTTCGCCTTCAACTACCTCGGCCCCACCGGCAACCAGCGCGACGAGGTCACCGTCATCCGCCGACGTTCCCAGGAGGTCCAGTACTGATGCAGCCGACCGAGACGCGTGGAGTGCTCCGGTGAGGGTCATGGCGCAGATGGCGATGGTGATGAACCTCGACAAGTGCATCGGGTGCCACACCTGCAGCGTGACGTGCAAGCAGGCGTGGACCAACCGCACGGGCACCGAGTACATGTGGTGGAACAACGTCGAGACCCGGCCCGGCCAGGGCTACCCCCGCACCTACGAGGACCAGGAGGTGTGGCAGGGGGGTTGGGCGCTGTCGCGGCGCGGGGGGCTCGTGCTCAAGGCCGGGGGCCGGCTGAAGAACCTGCTCTCGATCTTCTCCAGCCCCAAGATGCCCAGCATCGGCGACTACTACGAGCCCTGGACCTACGACTACGACACCCTGCTGAGCTCGCCTCTGCAGGAGCACGTGCCTGTCGCCCGGCCCTACTCGCTGATCAGCGGCAAGCCGATGAAGATCGAGTGGAGCGCCAACTGGGACGACGACCTCGGAGGCTCACCGACGCTGACGAAGAACGACCCGGTCCTCAAGAAGGTCTCCGAGGAGATCAAGATCAGCTACGAGCAGACCTTCATGTTCCACCTGCCCCGGATCTGCGAGCACTGCCTGAACCCCTCGTGCGCCGCGTCGTGCCCCTCGGGGGCGATCTACAAGCGCACCGAGGACGGCATCGTCCTGGTCGACCAGGACAAGTGCCGGGGCTGGCGCAAGTGCGTCACCGGCTGCCCCTACAAGAAGATCTTCTTCAACCACAAGACCGGCAAGGCGGAGAAGTGCACGTTCTGCTTCCCCCGGATCGAGGTCGGCACCCCCACCATCTGCTCGGAGACGTGCGTCGGCCGGCTGCGCTACATCGGGCTGGTCCTCTACGACGCCGACAAGGTCCTCGAGGCCGCCTCCGTGGAGGACGAGGCCGACCTGCTGTCCTCTCAGCGGGCGGTGTTCCTCGACCCGCACGACCCCGAGGTGATCGCGGCGGCCGAGGCCGCAGGCATCGCGCGCGACTGGATCACCGCCGCCCAGAAGTCCCCGATCTGGGCGCTCATCACCACCTACGAGGTGGCCCTGCCGCTGCACCCGGAGTACCGCACGATGCCGATGGTCTGGTACATCCCGCCGCTGTCGCCGGTGGTCGACGCCGTCGCCGAGACCGGGGTCGACGCCGAGCAGGTCGACACCCTGTTCGCGGCCATCGAGTCGCTGCGCATCCCGGTGGAGTACCTCGCCGAGCTCTTCACCGCCGGCGACCCCGAGCCCGTCTCCGACGTGCTGCGCAAGCTCGCCGCGATGCGCAGCTACATGCGCGACATCAACCTCGGGCGCGAGCCGCAGCCCGCCATCCCCGCCTCGGTCGGGATGACCGAGGAGCAGATGTACGAGATGTACCGGCTGCTGGCCATCGCCGCCTACGACGAGCGCTACGTCATCCCCCCCGCCCACGCCGAGACCGCACACAACCTGGAGGAGCTGGCCACCGAGTGCAGCCTCGACCGTGACGGTGGGCCAGGCATGGGTGGGTCCGGCCCGTTCGGCGAGGGGTCTGGCGGGCCCGTGGCGCTGTCGGTGGAGAACTTCCACGCCCTCAAGCAGCGCCAGACCTCCGACACGATCGCCGACCCGGCCGACAAGAGCAGCCGGGTGAACCTGCTGAACTGGGACGGCAACGGCCGTCCCAGCGGGATGTTCCCCGTCGACCCGCCGGCCGGGCCGTGAGCGCCCTCGGCCCCGAGGCAACAGCCGTGGTCTACCTGGTCGCCTCCCGGACGCTGGACTACCCCGACCCCCGGCTCGTGTCCGACCTCCCGCTGCTGCGGGCGGCGCTGGAGACGGTGCCGTCCGCGCACCGGGCGGAGCTCGACGCGCTGCTCGACCACCTGGGGTCGGTTCCGCTGGTCACCCTGGCCGCCGACTACGTCGCGACCTTCGACCTGCGTCGCCGGTGCTGCCTCTACCTGAGCTACTACGCCCACGGCGACACCCGCAAGCGGGGGATGGCGCTGCTCGCGTTCAAACAGACCTTCCGACGCGGCAAGGTCGAGATCGTCGGGGACGAGCTGCCCGACCACCTGTGCGTCGTCCTCGAGTTCGCTGCCACCGCCCACCTGCAGCAGGGCCGCAAGTTGCTGCTCGACCACCGGGCCGGCCTGGAGATGCTCCGGATCGCCCTGCGCGACAGCGGGTCTCCCTATGCCCACGCCCTCACGGCCGTCAGCGGGACCCTGCCGACGCTGGCCGGGGACGAGCGCGAAGCCGTGGCCCGCCTGGCCGCCGAGGGGCCACCGGGCGAGGACGTCGGCATCGAGCCCTTCGCACCCCCCGATCTGGCAGGAGCCCGGCCATGACCAGCACAACCGACGTCGTCCTCTGGGTCGTCGTGCCCTACGTGTGCCTGGCGGTGTTCGTCGTCGGCCACCTCTGGCGCTACCGCTACGACAAGTTCGGCTGGACCACCCGCTCGTCCCAGCTCTACGAGCGGCGCCTGCTGCGCCTGGGTTCCCCGCTGTTCCACTTCGGCATCCTCGGGGTGTTCCTCGGCCACATCGTGGGCCTCGGCGTCCCCGAGAGCTGGACCAGCGCCGTCGGCGTTTCCGAGGGGCTGTACCACTTCCTCGCCCTGAGCCTCGGCGCGCTCGCCGGCGCCGCGACCATCGTGGGCATGGCGATCCTGGTCTACCGCCGCCGCACCGTCGGCCCGGTGTTCAGCGCCACCACCCGGATGGACAAGATCATGTACCTGTTCCTCGCCACCGTGATCACCCTGGGCCTGGCCAACACCGTGCTGGCCACGTTCGTCGGCGGGTACGACTACCGCCTCGGCGTCTCGGTGTGGTTCCGCGGGATCTTCGTGCTGCAGCCGCACCCCGAGCTCATGGGCGCGGCGCCGATCGGGTTCCAGGCCCACGGGCTGGCGGCACTGGCACTGTTCGCGCTGTGGCCGTTCACCCGCCTCGTGCACGTGTTCAGCGCCCCGGTGGGCTACCTGTGGCGGCCCTACGTCGTCTACCGCAGCAAGGACGTCCCGCTGGGCGCCCGCGCGGAGCGGCCCGGTTGGGAGCACGTCCAGGTCCCGACCGCCCGCGGGCGCCGTTGAGCCTGCGCCGGGGACCCTCGCCTCCGCCCCTCACCCGCCCCACCGCGGCACCGTGGGGGCGACCGCACGTGCCGCAGCGATGAGGAGAACCCCCGACGATGACTACGATCGTGCCCGCCCGACCCCCCTCGGCGGGTCTGCTGTCCCCCAGCTCCACCGAGGTGGTCGCGGCGACCGCCGGGGTAGTCGCCGAGCACGCCGAGCAGATCACCGCCCGGTTCTACCCGCGGATGCTCGCCGAGCGCCCGGAGCTTCTGCGGGTGTTCAACCTGGCCAACCAGGCCACCGGTGAGCAGAGCCGTGCTGGACGCCGCAGGCATCGCCGGGCTGCCCGGGGTGTATGTGGACGGCGTGGTGGCCCGGGAGCAGCACCTGCGGGGTAAACCCGCCCCGGACGCGTTCCTCGCCGCGGCCCGGGCCCTCGGGGTGCCGATCGGCACGGCGGCTGTGTTCGAGGACGCCGTGGCCGGGGTCCGGGCCGGGCGGGCCGCAGCCGCCGGCTACGTGGGGGAGGACCGGGGAGGTTCGCGTGCGGCCCTGCGCGCGACCGGGGCGGACATCGTGGTCGCCGACCACCGGTGCTGAGCGGTCCCGGGTGATCGACCACCCCGCCTTCCCCGTCGAGCCTTGGTGCCTGCGCGCGACGTTCCTGGACCTGGGGGTGCTGGCCAAGCAGGAGTCGCTGTTCGCCATGTCCAACGGCCACCTCCACTGCCGCCGCACCCTGATCGAGGGGGAGCCGTCGGCCTGCCGGGGGCCTACCTCAACGGGGTGTTCGAACTGCGGCCGCTGCACCAGGCGGGGGCCGGCTTCGGCTACCCCGAGGCGGGCCAGACCATCGTGAGCGTGACCGACGGCACGCTGGTGCGCCTGACCGTCGACGACAAGCCGTTCGACGTGCGGACGGGGGTGCTGCACGCCCACGAGCAGACCTGCGCTCGGGCACCCTGCACCGCACCGCCGACTGGACCTCACCCGCGGGGGCCCGGGTCCTGGTGGTCTCGGACCGGTTCGTGTCGTTCACCCACCGCTGGTGGCGCAGGAGCACCGGGCCGGCGAGAGCGGCGTAGGGCTGCTGCACCGCACCCGGTTCAGCGGGCTGCGGGTGGCGGCCGCCACCTGGGAGCAGGTGGACGGCCCGACCGGCACCCGGACCTCGGTGGAGTGCGCTCCGGACGTCGGTCGGTGCACCTCCACCGCGACGCTAGCCGTCGGCGAGCAGGTGGTGCTGACCAAGCTCGTGGCCCACGCGTGGCCGGCCACCGGAGCGGGCGCGCGGTGCTGCACCAGGTGGACGCCGCCCTGCTGGCCGGCGGACGGACGGGGTGGGTGGGTCTGCTCGCCGAGCAGCGGCGCCACCTGGACGACTTCTGGACCCGCGCCGAAGTGGAGCTCGACGGGGACGACGAGCTGCAGCAGGCCGTGCGGTTCGCCCTGTTCCACGTGCTGCAGGCCGGTGCCCGCTCGGAGGGCCGGGCCATCGGCGCCAAGGGCCTCACCGGTCCCGGCTAAGACTGGCACACGTTCTGGGACAACGAGATCTTCGTCCTGCCCGTGCTGAACCACGCCCTGCCCTCCGCCTCGTTCCAGGCCCTGCGCTGGCGCCACGGCACCCTGGACCTTGCCCGGGCCAGGGCCCGCGAGCTCGGGCTGCGGGGCGCGGCGTTCCCGTGGCGGACGATCCGCGGGGAGGAGTGCTCGGGCTACTGGCCCGCCGGCACCGCCGCCTTCCACGTGGGCGCGGACGTCACCGATGCGGTGCTGCGGTACGTCCGCGCCAGCGGTGACACTGCCTTCGAGGCCACGGTCGGCCTCGACCTCGTGGTGGAGACGGCCCGGCTCCGGGCCTCGCTGGGCCACCACGACGAGGCTGGCGGGTTCCGGATCGAGGGGGTGACCGGCCCGGACGAGTACAGCGCGTTGGTCGACAACAACGTCTACACCAACCTGATGGCCCGCAAGAACCTCACGGCCGCAGGCCGACTCGCGCGGGCCCACCCCGACCGGGCCGGCACGCTGGGGTCGCCCCCGCCGAGGTCGCGGCGTGGGACGCGGCCGACGCAGGGATGGTGGTGCCCTACGACGAGGTGCTCGGGATCCAACCGCAGGACGACAAATCCGACACCCATGCAGAGTGGGACTTCCAGGGCACCCCGGCCGCCGACTACCTGCTGCTGCTGCGCCACCACTACGTCCAGCTCTACCGCCACCAGGTGGTCAAGCAGGCCGACGTGGTGCTCGCGATGGCCCTGTGCGGCCGCGCGTTCACCCCGGAGCAGAAGCGGCGCAACGTTGGCTACTACCAGGCCCGCACGGTGCGCGACTAGTCTCTCCGCCGCGACGCAAGCCGTCCTCACGGCCGAGGTGGGTCACCTGGCCCTGGCCCACGCCTACCTCGGCGAGGCGTGCCTGGTCGACCTGCACGACCTGCAGCACAACACCCGCGACGGCCTGCACCTCGCCGCGCTGGCGGGGGCGTGGACCGCACTGGTCGTCGGGTTCGGGGGCATGCGCGACAACGACGGCACTCCCGCGTTCGCCCCCCGGCTGCTGCCGGGCACCACCCGGCTGGCCTTCGCCGTCGCCGTCGCGGTCGCCGGGCACCGCCTCCGCGTGGAGGTGACCGCGGCGGGGGCCGCATACACCCTGGAGTCCGGGCCGCCGCTGGTCCTCACCCACCACGACACACCGCTTACCCTCACCGCGGGGGTCCCCGCGAGGCGGAACACCGCTGCTCCGCCCGTCCTGCCCGACCCCTGCAGCCGGCCGGTCGCGCACCCACCCTGCGGGGTCCGGCGTGACCACGGTCCTGAGCGGCGGGGCCGCCCGGCGACAGGCCCGGCGCCGGCTGACCGCGTCGCACGACGAAGGTCCCGCCCGAGGGTGCCGCCCGGTCCTGCCGACGGGTTCGCCGGGAGGTCAGGCTCGGGCGTGGGCGCGGCGCGTGCCGCGCCCACGCGGGAGGACGCTCATGACGACGACTGGCACGCAGGTCTCTCGATCCCGACCGGGGACGGTCCTGCCCACACCGCCCGCGCTTCCCTGGGCGGAGGCCGCCCCGCTGGAGCGCGACGAGCTCACCAGGGCCGTGGACCGGCTGGTCGTCGCCTACCCGGCCGTCGGTCCCGGCACCGTGCTGGCCGTGCTGGTCCGCCTGTACCGCCGCTTCGACCACTGCCGGGTCCGCACCTACGTGCCCGTGCTCGTGGAGAGGGCGGCACGGGAGGAGCTCGACGGGGCTCGGGCGGGGAGAGCCGGGACGTCGTCGATCGCGGCTGCGCTCCGCGGCGGACGACGCGGATGGGCAGCTGCGCGAGCAGAACCGTGACCGCCAGGGCGAGGGCGACGGCGGCCTCGGAGCCGCGCGCCGGACGTCGGTCCAGCAGCGGGCAGCCTCCCGTTCCCCGTCGGGCTCGCAGGCCGCACACCCTCCTCGCGTAGCGTCCACCCCGTGAGCGGCACGGGCGGCGCGGTCCCGCTGTACCAGGCCAAGGCTGAGCTGTTCCGGACGCTGGGGCACCCCGTGCGCATCCGGGTGCTCGAGCTCCTGCAGGACGGGCCGCGCCCGGTGCACGAGCTTCTCGCCGACACTGGGGTCGAGGCGTCCAACCTGTCCCAGCAGCTGGCCGTGCTGCGCCGCTCCGGACTCGTCTCCTCGGCCCGGCAGGGCTCCGCCGTGCTGTACACCCTGGCCACGCCGGACGTGGCCGACCTGCTGCGCTCGGCCCGCGGGATCCTCGCCGCGGTGATCACCGCTCAGGACGAGCTGGCCGCCGAGCTGCGGTCCGGCACGGCCTGAGCCAGCGCCGCCGTGAGCTCCTCGGCCACCGCGGCCAGGAACCCGTGGGTGCTGAGGTAAGGCGCGTCCGGTCCGACGAGCACGGCGAGATCCTTCGTCATCCGACCGCTCTCCACGGTCTGCACGCAGACCCGCTCGAGGGTGTCGGCGAAGGCGACCACGTCGGGCGTGCCGTCGAGGACGCCGCGGTGCCGCAGGCCGCCGGTCCAGGCGAAGATCGAGGCGATGGAGTTCGTGGAGGTCTCCTCGCCCGCCTGGTGGCGCCGGAAGTGGCGGGTGACGGTGCCGTGGGCGGCCTCGGCCTCCACCACGCGCCCGTCCGGGGTGGTGAGCACCGAGGTCATGAGGCCGAGCGAGCCGAAGCCCTGGGCCACGGTGTCGGACTGCACGTCGCCGTCGTAGTTCTTGCACGCCCACACGTAGCCGCCGGGCCACTTCATCACGCAGGCCACCATGTCGTCGATGAGGCGGTGCTCGTAGGTGAGACCGGCGGCGGCGAACTCCACCTCGAACTCGGCGGCGAAGATCCGGGCGAAGATGTCCTTGAACGCGCCGTCGTAGGCCTTGAGCACGGTGTTCTTGGTCGAGAGGTAGACGGGGTAGCCGCGGCGCAGTCCGTACCGGAAGCTTGCGCGGGCGAAGTCCTCGATGGAGGCGGTGTTGTTGTACATCCCCATCACTACACCGCCCGAGGGGTCCATCTGCACCACCTCGCGCTCGACCGGGGGTGAGCCGTCGGCCGGGGTGTAGGCCAGCGTGACTCGACCGGCCCCGGGAACGGTGAAGCTCGTCGCCGTGTACTGGTCGCCGTGCGCGTGGCGGCCGATGACGATGGGCTTGGTCCACCCCGGCACCAGGCGCGGCACGTTCGCGCAGAGGATCGGTTCGCGGAACACCACGCCGCCGAGGATGTTGCGGATGGTCCCGTTGGGGGAGGGCCACATTCGCTGCAGGCCGAACTCGGCGACGCGGGCCTCGTCGGGGGTGATGGTGGCGCACTTGACGCCCACGCCGTGCCGGGCGATGGCGTGCGCGGCGTCCACAGTCACCTGGTCGTCGGTGCGGTCGCGCTCGTGGATGGAGAGGTCGTAGCGCTCGAGGTGCACGTCGAGGTGGGGCAGCACCAGCGTCTCGCGGATGACCTCCCAGATGATGCGGGTCATCTCGTCGCCCTCCAGCTCGACGACGGTGCCGGTCACGGCGATCTTGGCGCTGGTCCTCTGCACGGTGTGTTCCTCCCAGGTGCTCGCACCCGCGGCCGGTCCCGGCCGCAGCCCACGAAGCAGTACGACCGTACGGCTGGAAACGCCCCGCCGGCGGCCCGCCCGGGGAAGTGGGACCAAGGTCCCGAGCTGCCGACGTTCCCGTCACATGATGGGTTGAAGAAGTCTTCAACAAGGCTAGGTTCCGGACCGTGAAGCTGACGACGAGGACC
>JAYTHS010000543.1:0-22602 GCA_043732345.1 Frankiales bacterium
GATTCCCACATCCACCGCCGGACGCTGGTTGGCGTTGAAGAGGTCGGACTGCAGGAAGATCTGGCCGTCGGTGATCGAAATCACGTTGGTCGGGATGTACGCCGAGACGTCATTGGCCTTGGTCTCGATAATCGGCAAGCCGGTCATCGATCCCGCACCGAGCTCGTCGGAGAGCTTGGCACAACGCTCGAGCAGACGGGAGTGCAGGTAGAACACGTCTCCGGGGTAGGCCTCGCGCCCCGGGGGACGGCGCAGCAGCAGCGACACGGCACGGTAGGCCTCAGCCTGCTTGGAGAGGTCGTCGAAGATGATCAGTACGTGCTTGCCGCCATACATCCAGTGCTGGCCGATGGCCGAGCCGGTGTAGGGGGCGAGGTACTTCAGGCCGGCCGGCTGCGAGGCCGGGGCCGCCACGACGGTGGTGTACTCCAGCGCGCCGGACTCCTCGAGGCGGCCGACCAGCTCGGCGATCGTTGACGCCTTCTGACCGATGGCAACGTAGATGCACTTGACCTGCTTCTTCGGGTCGCCGCTCTTCCAGTTCTCACGCTGGTTGATGATCGCGTCCAGGGCGACGGCGGTCTTGCCGGTCTGACGGTCACCGATGATGAGCTGGCGCTGGCCGCGGCCCACGGGCGTCATGGCGTCGACGGCCTTGATGCCGGTCTGCAGCGGCTCCGTCACCGGCTGCCGCTGCACGACGGTGGGGGCCTGGAGCTCCAGGATGCGACGGCCCTCGGCGACGATCTCGCCCTTGTCGTCGACCGGGTTGCCCAGCGGGTCGACGACCCGACCGAGGAAGCCGTCACCGACGGGGGCCGACAGGACCTCACCGGTGCGGCGCACCTCCTGGCCCTGCTCGATGTGGGCGGCGTCGCCGAGGATGACGCAGCCGATCTCGCGCTCGTCGAGGTTGAGCGCGAGCCCCAACAGGCCGCCCTCGAACTCCAGCAGCTCATTGGTCATCGTGGCCTGCAGGCCCTCGACGCGGGCGATGCCGTCACCGGTCTCGATGACCCGTCCGACCTCCTCGCGGGTGGTCTCCGGCGTGTACGACGAGACGTACTGCTCGATCGCGTCGCGGATCTCCTCCGGCCGGATGCTGAGCTCGGTCATGGGTGGCGCCCCTGCTCTCTCGTTTGCTGCGCTGGGTGTACGTCTGCGTTGCGTGTCGGCGTGAGCGTGTCGGTATAAGCGTGCGGTGGTGAAGGCCGGCGGGCTAGCCGACCTGGCGGCGGGCCTCGGCCAGGCGGCTGCGGAGGGATCCGTCGATGACCTCGTCGCCGATCCGGACGACGACACCGCCGACCACGGCCGGGTCGACCTCGACCTGGAGCTGGACCTCGCGGCCGAGCTGACGCGTGAGCGAGGCGGCAAGCCGTTGCTGCTGCGCGTCATCGAGTGCGATCGCCGTGGTCACGGTCGCCAGCGTGCGGGACCGGACATCGGAGGCGAGCCGGGCGTACTCCTCCAGGCCGTCCTCCAGGGTGCGCCCGCGAGGGGTCGCCACCAGGACGTCGACGATCCGGCGGGTCGGGTCGGTGGCCTTGCCGGCCAGCAACGCGTCGAGCAGGGCCCGCTTACGCTCCGGGTCGAGCGCCCGGTCGGTGAGGACCGCCCGCAGCTCGGGCTCGCGGGCCAGCGTGCGGGCGAAGCGGAACAGCTCGTCCTCGACGTCGTCGAGCTGGCCGTCGGCCTCGGCAACCTGGAAGACCGCCGTGACCCCGAGCACCTCGAGGGCGTCGACGAGGTCGCGCGGGCTGCTCCAGCGCAGCCCGACGGCCTGCGTGAGCAACCGCATCGCAAGCGGAGCGACCTGGGAGCCGAGCAGCCCGTCGAGCAGCTGCTCCTTCGCCGCCGCCGGGACCGTCGGGTCACCGAGCGTGCGGCGCAGCGAGGTCTCCCGGTCCAGCAGCCGAACGACGGCCAGCAGGCCGTCGGCGACCGTGCCCAGGCCCGCGGCGTCGGGAAGCTCGGACCGCAGTGCGGTCAGGCTGCCCCGGGTCGTGGCCAGGGCCTCGCGGCTGGCTCCCTGCATCAGGTCGACCCGTCCGGGCTGCCGGGCGTACCGGCCGTGAGCGCGCTGTCGTCGAGCTCGGCGAGGAAGCGGTCGACAACGCGGCGCTGCCGCTCCTCGTCGGTGAGGGACTCCCCGACGACGCGCTCGGCGAGCTGGACCGCGAGGCGGCCGATCTCGCCGCGAAGCTGCGTGACGACCTGCTGGCGCTCGGCCGCGAGCTGCTCCTCACCGCGCGCGGTGATGCGGGCGGCCGTCTCCCTTGCCTCCGCCGACAGCTGGTCGACGATGGCTTTGCCCTGCTCGCGGGCCTCGTCGCGGATGCGGGCGGCCTCCGAGCGGGCGTCGGCGAGCTGCGCGCGGTACTGCTCGAGGGCCGCGTTGGCCTCGGCCTGGGCGGCCTCGGCCCGGCTGATCCCGCCCTCGATGGCCGCCGTCCGGTCGGCGTACGCCTGCTCGAACTTCGGGAAGACGGTCTTGGACAGCAGGAACAGCAACAGCAGGAAGGCGATGGTCCCCACCACCAGCTCGGCCGTCTTGGGCACGAGGGGGTTGAAGTCCCCGGCCGCGAGGACGGCCGCGCCCACAGGCCCGGTCAGTGACAGCACGCCGGCCTACTTGAGGGCGAAGGCGAGACCGATGCCGATGATGGCAAGGGCCTCGGCGAGGGCGAAGCCGAGGATGGCGATGCTCTGCAGCATGCCGCGGGCCTCAGGCTGGCGAGCGACACCGCTGATGTAGGCGGCGAAGATCAGGCCGATGCCGATACCCGGACCGATGGCGGCGAGGCCGTAACCGATCATGTTCAGGCTGCCGTTGATCGTCCCATTCATTGCTGGTCCCCTTCAGGGTTCGGGTAGTGCGGAGAACTTGTGGAGCCGGATCGAGCTAGTGCTCGTCGGCCAGGGCGCCGCCGATGTAGAGGGCGGTGAGGAGGGTGAAGACATAGGCCTGCAGCAGCTGGACGAAGGCCTCGAAGCCGGTCAGCACGAAGCTCAGCAGCAGCGAGAGCACCCCGACAGGAGCGCCGACAGCGGTGTTGGAGTAGTGCAGGAGCAGGTAGTCGGCGGCGCTGATGAACAGCACGAGCACCAGGTGCCCGGCGAACATGTTGAAGGTCAGACGCAGCATGAGCGTCAGCGGCCGGACGATCACCGTGGAGAAGAACTCGATCGGGGCGAGCAGGATGTAGACCGGCCACGGAATGCCCTTGGGGAACATCATGTCGCGGAAGTAGGCCACCGGCCCGTGGCGCTTGATCCCGAGGAACAGGAACAGGGCCCAGGAGAAGACGGCCAGGACCAGCGGGAAGGCGATGTGCGAGGTCGACGGGATCTGCAGCAGCGGCACGATCCCGGCCACGTTGTTGAGCGCGATGAAGCTGAACAGCGTCGCGAGGTACGGCGCAAAACGCAGCCCCTGGTGGCCAATGGCGTCCAGCGCAACGTCGTTGCGGATGAAGCCGTAGACGCTCTCGCCGGCGAACTGCAGCCGGCCCGGCACGACCTTGGCGTTGCGGGCGGCGGCGAAGTAGAAGGCGAAGCAGACGATCGACATGAGCACGACGATGAGGATCGGCTTGGTGAACCACCCGTTATGGCTGAACAGGCCCGGGAAGTCGAAGTCGTTCTTGGTGGGCGCCTCGAAGGTCGACCCCTCACCGTTGGCCAGATGGCGGACCAGGACCGGGGGTGCTCCCAGGGCGGCGAGCAGGGTGCTCACGACGTCCTTCCGTGTCGGTGCCTGCAGGCGGGGTGTCGGAGCCAGCGGGCGGGCGGTTGCGGTGCGAGCGCGGCAGCGCGCCTCCCGTGATCAGGCGCGACCATACCGAACCCAGATGGCATAGAGAGCGGTGCCGGTGCCGGTGAGCAGGCCCACCATTGTGAAGAGCTGGTTGTCGAGCCACTCGCTCACCAGGTAGCCCGCGCTCCCCCAGACGACCACGCCCGACATGATCAGCCCGGAGGCTGCCCATGCGTCGTGGTTTGCCCTGCGGTCAGCAGCCCGGTCAGGCACGAGACCTGGCACCGGTATGGCCGGACTCACCCGGTCGCCGAGCGGCGAAGGACAACCGCTCGAGGGCTCGGGAGACATCACGCTAACAATAGCGGAGCGGCCGCGCTCCCGGTCAGGTGCCTGTCAGGACCCTGCCCGCACCGGAGGTCAGCCGGGCCGACCGGTCGGGGCGAGGGACAGGTCGAGGCCCGGCTGGCCGCGCCGACGCAGGCCCAGCACAGCCTGGGTGAGCGCCCAGACCAGCGCGCAGCCGATGACGGTCAGGCCCATGACCTGGACGTCGACGGCTCCCGACGCGCTGGCTGCGGTCAGGACCGCGATCGCCGTGACGAGCCGCAGCGCGTACGTCGTGGCGAGCACCAGGAACCCGAGCCGGCTGCGGTCCCCCGAACCGTCCCCGGCGACCACCAGGGGCAGCGCGCCGGCGGACAGGAAGAACAGCACCAGCACGGTGCCGACCGCTGCCGCCCGGACGCCGTCGGCTCCGGACGTGCCTGCACCCACCGCCCCGGCGACGACCCCCGCCGCGAGGGTGACCAGGCTGCCGGTCCGTTGCCTGGCCGCGATCACGCTCATCGGGGGGGCCGGGCGCGCAGCCGCGGTGAGGCGAGCACGACCAGGGCGATCGCGCCCATCGCCGCCGCGACGCCGAGCACCTGGTAGGCGCCCGTGAGGGACACCGCGACCCCCGAGAAGGCCAGCAGGGCGGTCCAGAAGTACATGATGAGCACGGCCCGGGTGTGGCTGTGGCCGATGAGCAGCAGCCGGTGGTGCAGGTGCTGCTTGTCGGGAGCGAACGGCGACGTGCCGTTGCGGGTCCGGCGGACGACGGCCAGCAGCAGGTCGACGAACGGCACCGCCAGCACGGCCAGCGGCAGCAGGAGCGGCAGCAGGACCGGGAAGGCGGCCTTGCGAGGCAGGCTGGAGTAGTCGAACTGGCCCAGCAGCGAGGTGACGGAGGCAGCCAGCACCAGGCCGATGAGCATGGAGCCGGAGTCGCCCATGAAGACACGGGCCGGGTTGAAGTTGTGGGGCAAAAAGCCCAGGCACACGCCGGCGAGGACGACGGCGATCAGGGTCGGCGAGCTGATCCGCTCCTGGGCCACCCCGAGGGTGGCGCGGCCGCTGGACAGGCCGTAGGAGAACGCGAACAGCGCCAGCGCGGCGATGGCCCCGACCCCGGCGGCGAGCCCGTCCAGGCCGTCGATGAAGTTGACCGCGTTGACGGTCAGCAGGGCCAGCCCGATCGTGAGCGGGACCCCCTCCGACCCCAGGCTGATGGCGCCGACGCCCGGCAGGGTGACCGTGAGCAGCTGCAGCCCGAGCAGCACCAGCACCCCGGCGGCGACGGTCTGCCCCGCCAGCTTGGTCAGGGCGTCCAGGCCCCAGACGTCGTCGGCGAAGCCGATGGCCACGATGACCCCGCCAGCCACCACGACCGACTGGACGTCGGAGTAGGTGAAGACAGCGGACAGGGCGGGCAAGGTGCTGGCCAGCCAGAACGCGGCACACATCCCGGCGTACATGGCAAGGCCACCGAGGCGCGGTGTGGCGATCGCGTGCACGTCGCGGTCGCGCGGCTCGGCCATCGCGCCGATCCGCATGGCGAAGCGGCGCGCGAGCGGGGTCAGCAGGAAGGTGACCCCGGCAGCGACGCACAGGACGAGCAGGTACTCCCGCACAACCCCAGGCTAGCGGGGGGGCTCAACCGTGTCCGACAGGCGCGGGTAGGCCGGGTGCGCCGTCACCAGGCCCTGGACGCCCGCCCGGACCTCGGCGGCGGCGGAGCCGTCGGCGTCCCGGACGGCCCGGGAGATCAGCGACGCGATCTCCTTCATGTCGCCCTCCTCCATGCCCTGGGTCGTCACGCTGGGCGTCCCGACCCGGATGCCGGAGGCGACCGACGGCGGCTGCGGGTCGTAGGGGATGGCGTTCTTGTTGAGCACGATCCCCGCAGCAGCGCAGCGGGCCTCGGCCTGCGCGCCGGTGACGTCGATCCCCTGCAGGTCCAGCAGCGACAGGTGGGTGTCGGTGCCGCCGGTGACGGGACGCATGCCCTCGGCGGCCAGCGCGTCGGTCAGGGCCTTGCTGTTCGTGACGACCTGGCGCGCGTAGGCCTGGTACGCCGGCGTCGAGGCCTCCTTGAGGGCGACCGCCTTGGCCGCGACGGCGTGCATCAGCGGGCCGCCCTGCATCATCGGGAAGACGGCCTTATCGAGCTTGGCGGCGTGCTCGGCCTTGCAGACGAGCATCCCTCCGCGCGGCCCGCGCAGGACCTTGTGGGTGGTGAAGGTGACGACGTCGGCGTAGGGCACCGGGCTCGGGATGGCCTTGCCGGCGACCAGGCCGATGAAGTGCGCGGCGTCGACCATAAAGATCGCGCCGACCTCGTCGGCGATGTCACGGAAGGCCTGGAAGTCGATGGTGCGGGGGATCGCCGAACCGCCAGCGATAATCATCTTCGGCTGGTGCTCGCGGGCCAGCGAACGCATCTGGTCGTAGTCGATGTCCTCGGGGGCCTCGGCGTGGGACTGGGGGCGCACGCCGTAGTGCACGGCGTTGAACCACTTGCCGGAGAAGCTCACCTTGGTGCCGTGGGTGAGGTGGCCGCCGTGCGGCAGCGACATCGCCAGCACCGTGTCGCCGGGGTTCAGGAACGCGCCGTAGACGGCGATGTTGGCGCTGGCGCCGGAGTGCGGCTGCAGGTTGGCGTGCTCGGCGCCGAACAGCTCCTTGGCGCGGGCGATGCCGATCTCCTCGGCGACGTCGACCACCTCGCAGCCACCGTAGTAGCGCTTGCCGGGGTAGCCCTCGGCGTACTTGTTGCTCAGCGTCGAGCCGAGGGCGGCCAGGACCGCCGGGCTGGTGAAGTTCTCGCTGGCGATGAGCTGCAGGCCAGAGCGGAGCCGGGCGAGCTCGTCGGTGACCACTCCCGCGATCTCCGGGTCGGTCTGCTGCAGATCCTCGAAAGACGGGCCCCAGAACGTCACGGCAAGCTCCTCGCAGGTGGTGGCGGTCAGGTGCCTGACACGCTGCCAGACTAGCGCGGGGCCAGCAGGTCGAGCGGCCCCCGAAGGCTCTGCTCCACAAGGTCCGCGCACGCGGCGAACAGCGCCTGCGGGGCCTGGTAGGGGTCAGCCAGGTCGTCGTCGCTGGGCACGACCACGGGCACCGCCCCGCGACGGCCCACGGCGAGGCGGACCAGCTCGCGGGCGCGCGCCTCGGGGTCACCGGTGGGCAGGTCGGTGGCGGTGATCCCGGCCGTCAGCCGGGCGAACTCGCGCAGGGTGAAGGTGCGGACGGCGGCCCGAGGCTGCAGCACGACGCACGCCGCCCGGTGCTCCCGGGTCGCCCCGAGGACCAGGTCGGCGCCGGCGACGTGCTCGGCCAGCAGCTCACGTGCCCGGAAGGAGGTCCCGTCGACCCCCCGGACGGCCAGCGTGCTGTGGGCGAACGGCTCCATCGGGCTCCCGGTGTGCCCCCACGTCCCGGCCGACTCCACGACGAAGACCTCGGCGTCCGGGCCCAGCCGCTCCTGCAGGCCCGCACGCATGAGGTGCTCGGCCATCGGCGACCGGCAGATGTTGCCGGTGCAGACGTGCAGGACCCGGAAGCTCACGCGCCGGCCTGCAGGTCGGGCAGGAGCACCTGCAGCTGCTCCAGGGCTACCGCGCCGGCGCGCAGCACCCGGGGGACCTCCGTCGTGAGGTCGATGATGGTAGACGGGACGGTGTCGGTGGTGGGACCACCGTCCAGGTAGACGGCGACGGCCGTACCGAGCTGCCGGGCGGCTTCCGCGGCGTCCCCGGCGGGCGGCATGCCGCTGCGGTTGGCGCTGGAGACGGCCAGCGGCCCGGTCTGCGTGAGCACGGCCAGGGCCACCGGGTCCTGCGGCATCCGCAGGGCCACCGTCCCGTGGGTGTCGCCGAGGTCCCACTGCAGGGTGGTGGCGTGCGGCAGCACCAGCGTCAGCCCGCCCGGCCAGAAGGCCTCGGCCAGTCGCCGGGCCGCGTCGGGGACATCGTCCACGAGCCCGTCGAGGGTGAGCAGGGACCCGACCAGGACGGGCGTGGGCATGTCGCGACCGCGACCCTTGGCCTCGAGCAGGCGGCCCACTGCGGCCGGGGAGAAGGCGTCGGCGGCGATGCCGTAGACCGTGTCGGTCGGCAGCACGCACAGCTCGCCGCCGCGCAGGGAGGCGACCGCTGCCTCGACGCCCCGGCTCGGGTCGGTCCTCACGTCGTACGTCGTGCTCATGCGCTCCCCCTCACGAGCTTGCCGTCCACCGGGCCGTCACGTAGCGGTCCCGTCCCGTGAGGTCCTGGTGGTCCTGCACCTGCGTCCACCCACCGGCCTGCATGAGCAGCGCCGGGGCGGTGTGGCCCTGGCGGTCGGAGTGCTCGACCACCAGCAGACCACCGGGCCGGAGCAACCGGCGCGCCGCCTGCTCGACCAGGCGCACGACGTCCAGGCCGTCGTGGCCGGCCCACAGCGCGATGCCGGGGTCGTGGTCGACGACCTCCGGGTCGGGCAGGTGCGCCTCGTCCAGCGCGACGTACGGCGGGTTGCTGGCCACCAGGTCGACGGTCCCGTCGAGCTCGGGCAGGGCGTCCTGCGCGGACCCCAGGTGCAGGTGGACCTCGGGATCGCCTGCTGCCAAGCGGTTCGCAGCGTTGCGGCGGGCCCAGACCAGGGCGCCCTCGTCCCGCTCGACCGCGTGGACGGTCGCGCCGGGGACCTCGTTGGCCAGGGCCAGAGCGATGGTCCCCGACCCGGTGCACAGGTCGACCATCAGCGGCGCCGTCCAGCCCTGCGCCTTGGCCGCGTCGACGGCCCACTGGACGACCGACTCGGTCTCCGGCCGCGGGACGAACACCCCGGGCCCGACCTCCAGCTCGATCCACCGGAAGCCGACCGAGCCGGTGAGATGCTGCAGGGGGACACGCTCGGCACGGCGGGACACGAGGGCGTCGTACGCGCTGGCCTGGTCCGACGTGAGGTCGTCGACCCGGCCGAGGTCCGAGGGGCGGGCGAGGCCCAGGACGTGGACGGCGAGCGCCCGGGCGTCGTGCTCCGGGCTCACGACGCCTGCCTGCGCCAGCGTCGCGGTGGCGCGCGTCAGGGTGTCGCGCAGCGTCATGAGTCCCCCTTCAATCGGGCCTTGTTGTCGGCGTCGACCATCGACTGGATGACGGCGTCGAGGTCCCCGTCTAGGACCTGCATGAGGTTGTTGGCCTTGTAGCCGCTCCGGTGGTCAGCGATGCGGTTGTCGGGCCAGTTGTAGGTGCGGATCTTCTCGCTGCGGTCGACCGTGCGGATCTGCGCCCCCCGGACGGCGCTGTCCTTGGCGGCCTGCTCCTCGAGGGCCCGTGCCAGCAAGCGGCTGCGAAGCACCCGCATGCCGGCTTCACGGTTCTGCAGCTGGCTCTTCTCGTTCTGCATGCTGACCGTCACGCCGGTCGGCAGGTGGGTGATCCGGACCGCGGAGTCGGTCGTGTTGACGCTCTGCCCACCGGGGCCGCTGCTGCGGTAGACGTCGATCCGCAGGTCATGGGAGTCGATCTGGACGTCGACCTCCTCGGCCTCCGGCAGGACCAGCACGCCCGCGGCGGAGGTGTGGATGCGCCCCTGGCTCTCAGTGGCCGGGACCCGCTGGACCCGGTGCACCCCGCCCTCGAACTTCAGCCGCCCCATGACCGGGCGCAGCGGGTCGCGGGATTTCACCGCGATCTGGACGTCCTTGTAGCCGCCCATCTCCCCCTCGGTGGCGCTGATGATCTCGGTCTTCCAGCCCTGGGTCTCGGCGTAGCGGGTGTACATCCGCACCAGGTCCCCGGCGAACAGCGCGGACTCGTCGCCACCCTCGCCGGCCTTGACCTCGAGGATCGCGTCCTTCGCGTCGGCCGGGTCCTTCGGGATGAGCAGCTCGCGGATCCGGGCGTCCAGCTCGCCGAGGCGCTGCTCGAGCTCACCGGCCTCCTGCGCCATGCCCAGCTCCCGCGCCGCTGCGAGGTCGCCCCGCGCCGCGTCCCGCTCGTGGGCCACCGCGACGGTCGGCCCGATCTCGGCGTAGCGGCGACCCAGCTCGCGGGCGACGCCCTGGTCGGCGTGGACAGCGGGGTCGGCCAACCGCTCCTCGAGCTCGGCGTGCTCAGCCAGCAGGTCGTCGAGCGGGTCAGCCATGAGCCTCTCCTGGTGAGTGCGGGAACGGCAGTCTTGCGGGAACGGAAGCGGCGCCCGCCCCCTTCTCAGGGAACGGGCGCCGCCGGGTCGCTACTTGGAGCGCTTGCCGAAGCGCTGCTCGAACCGGGCCACGCGGCCGCCGGTGTCGAGAATCTTCTGCTTGCCCGTGTAGAACGGGTGGCAGGCGGCACACACCTCGGCGCGGATGTCGCCCTTGGCGGTGCTCCGGGTCGTGAACGTGTTGCCGCACGTGCACGAGACGGTCGTCGCCTCGTACGACGGGTGGATGTTGGCCTTCATCGTCGTGCCTCTCGCTCAATTGGCCGCCGGGTCGACCCGTCTGCGCGGACGCGGATGGGGGACGGGAACCGGTGCCGGGCTGGGGTCCAGCCGTGGGAACAACCAGTGTGCCAGAGAAGCACACCGTCGAGTCAACGCCCGACGGGGGGCGCGGCTTCCCCCGCAGCCGCCCCATCTCCGTACGACGTACGAGGCGCGCCCCAGAAACGTGCCGGAAGTGGGGCCCGAGCCGTACGACCTACAAGGTGCGCCCCTGCCTGTCCATCCGGCGGGCCGGGCCGCGGGCACGGGAGGCGGCCCGGCCACGAGGGGAAGGACTACTCCTCGGGGGTCGTCTTGGCGATCTGCATGAGGAACTCGACGTTGGTCCGGGTGGCCTTCATCTTGTCGAGCAGCAGCTCCAGGCTCGACGAGGAGTCCAGCGCGTGCAGCACCTTGCGCAGCTGCAGGATGATCCGCAGCTCCTGGGGCGCCAGCAGCAGCTCCTCCTTGCGGGTCGACGAGGCGTCCACGTCGATGGCGGGGAAGATCCGCTTGTTCGCCAGGTTCCGGTCCAGCTTGAGCTCGGCGTTCCCCGTGCCCTTGAACTCCTCGAAGATCACGGTATCCATCGCTGACCCGGTCTCGACGAGGGCGGTCGCGAAGATCGTGAGCGAGCCGCCGTTCTCGATGTTGCGGGCGGCCCCCAGGAAGCGCTTGGGAGGGTAAAGCGCCGCCGAGTCGACGCCACCGGTCAGGATCCGACCCGATGCCGGCGCGCCGAGGTTGTAGGCGCGCCCGAGCCGGGTGATCGAGTCGAGCAGCACCACGACGTCGTGTCCGAGCTCGACGAGGCGCTTGGCCCGCTCGATGCTGAGCTCTGCCACGGCGATGTGGTCCGTCGGCGGCCGGTCGAACGTCGACGCGATCACCTCGCCCTTCACCGAGCGCTGCATGTCGGTGACCTCCTCGGGGCGCTCGTCGACGAGCACCACCATGAGGTGGACCTCCGGGTTGTTGACCGTGATCGCGTTGGCGATGGCCTGCATGACCATCGTCTTGCCGGCCTTCGGCGGGCTGACGATCAGCGCCCGCTGACCCTTGCCGACCGGCATCACCAGGTCGATGACGCGGGTTGTGAGGACGTCGGGGGAGGTCTCCAGCCGCAGCCGCTCCTGCGGGTAGAGCGGGGTCAGCTTGGTGAACTCGGGGCGTTTGTGGGCCTCGGCGGGGTCGGCGCCGTTGATCGTGTCCAGCCGCACGAGGGCGTTGTACTTGGCCTTCTGCTCGCCCTCCCGCTGCTGTCGCACGGCTCCGGTGACGGCGTCACCGCGGCGCAGGCCATACTTGCGGACCTGCTGCAGAGACACGTAGACGTCGTTGGGTCCGGCCAGGTAGCCGGTCGTCCGGACGAAGCCGTAGCTGTCGAGGATGTCGAGGATCCCGCCGATCGGGACCAGCACGTCATCGTCGCTGATGAACGTGTCCGGGTCGCCGAAGCGATCGGTGCGCACGTTGCGGTTGCGCCCGCGCCCCCGCTCGCGGAAGCGCCCCCGGCGGCTGCCGAACTCGTCGTCGTCCAGCCCCGACCCGTCCTCACGCAGCCCGCCGTCCGGCTGGAGCCCGTCCCGCTCGCCGCCGTCGACCAGCCCGCCGTCCCTGGTAGCGACCCCCTGCTGCCGCTGGCCCTGCTCACGTGCGACGGGCTCGCGCTGGCGCGCTCCGTCTGTCCGCAGCTGGCGGTCGCGCTGACCGCGCTCTCCCTGAGCAGCCTCGCGCGGGGCGCGGTCGCTATCCGCGACCTCCCCGGCGGCCTCGCGGGCCGCACGGCGGGCCTCGCGCTCCAGGAAGCGCTCGCGGCCGCGGTCGATGCGCTCCGGCCGGTCGCCCTCGCCCTCCGGTCGCTGCTCACCGTTGCGCCCACCTTTGTCGTCACGAGAACCGGCGTCGTCCCGCGTGTCGCCCGCACCGCGGGGTTCGCCGTCTGCCGAGCGGGTGCTCCCGTCGTACGGCGCCCAACCGTCCGGCACCGACCCGTCGTCGGCGGGGGTCGCCACCACGCTCGCCCGGATGGCACCTTCGCTGGTGGCCCGGCGGCGCACGGTCCGGGCCGGTCGGCCACCACCGAGGCTGTCGGTGCTCAGGCTGTCACTGCTCGGGCTGTCGGTGCTCAGGCTGTCACCGCTCGGGCTGTCGCTGCTGGGGCCGTCGGTGCTGGGGGCCGTTGCGCGCTGACCCACAGACTCGGTACGGCCCGAGGGGGTGGCGGCCTCACCTGTCGGACCGCCCTGCCGCTCCTGGATCGCGTCGATGAGCTGCCCCTTGCGCAGGCGTCCCATCCCGGCGATGCCCAGATCGGCGGCCAGTGCCTGCAGCTCGGGCAGGACGAGGCCGGCCAGTCCACCCCCGGTGTTGGAGCGTCGCCGCGGCCGGGTGGCGGTGCCGTCGACAGCCGCGTCGACGGGCGGCAGGTCGTGGTCGTCAGTCAAGGAGGATCCTGTCGGGTGGGCCGCGCCGGCGTGGGCCGGCTCGGACAGGGGACCGGCGCGACGGCGCTGCCGGTGGTGCCCACCGCCCGGTGGGCGGGGGTGCTCGGGGGGCGGCTGGAACCGCTCACGACGCGCGGCCCCAGGCCGTGGCCGCACGCCGCGGGAGCAGCGGGGCTGGGAGGGGGGAGCGGCCCAGGCAGGTCGGGCGTGCTCGGCGGTGAACAGGCGCGCGGTGGCCGCCAGTGGGACAGGTTAGCCACGCTCACCGGTGGGGGGCAACCAGAGCCGACAGGCGTGTCGGGATCAGGCCAGCGGGACGACGGCGGCGCCGCGTGGTTCGACGGCGAGCGGCAGCGCCGTCCACCCGCGCGGCACCCGCCCGGCGACGGCCTCGACCGATCCCGGGGGCACCAGGGCCAGCACGGTCGGTCCCGCGCCGCTGATGACAGCGGGCACCCCGTCGGCGCGCAGGGCCTGCACCAGGGCGGCCGACCGGGGCATCGCGCTAGCGCGGTAGCCCTGGTGGAGCAGGTCCTGCGTGGCGGGGAGCAGCAGCTGGGGGCTGCTCGTCAGAGCCAGGGCGAGCAGGGCCGCGCGGCCGCTGTTGGCGGCGGCGTCCGCGTGCGGCACCGTCGCGGGCAGCAGCCCGCGAACCTTGCGCGTCGAGGCCTTCGTCGTCGGGATAAAGGCGACCGTGGTGACGTCCGGGTGGACGTCGACACGGTGGACCTGGACGTCCCGTCCCGTCCCCCAGGCGAAGGTGAGGCCACCGCGCAGGCACGCCGCGACGTTGTCGGGGTGGCCCTCGAGCTCGGTCGCGAGCCGCAGCGACGCCGCGTCGTCGAGCAGCTCCTCGCCACCGAGGACGAGCGCCCGGGCGGCGACGACCGCCGCCACGATGGCCGCGGACGAGGAGCCGAGGCCGCGCGCCTGCGGGATGCGGTTGGCGCAGACCAGCTCCAGGCCCCGCGGCTGGCCACCGAGGGCGTCGAAGGCCGCCCGCAGCGATCTCACGACCAGGTGTCGCTTGTCGCGGGGGAGCTCGTCGGCGCCCTCCCCGTGCAGGTCGACGCTCAGGCCGCTGTCGGCCACGCGGACCACCACGTGGTCGTGCAGGCCCAGGGCGAGGCCCGCGCAGTCGAAGGCAGGTCCCAGGTTGGCACTGGTAGCGGAGACCCGGACGCGCACGGCGGCGGCGCGGAAGGACGGCACGTCAGGCTCCAGCGGGGGCGAGGGCAGGGTTGCGGCGCAGGCTACGGGTCGCCAGCAACCAGCCCAGCGCATAGACCACGGCCGCGGCGCCGAACGCCGAGGTGAGCAGCCGGGTCGGGACGGTCTCGGACAGCACCCCGGACAGGGCCTGGCTGACGGCGATCACCAGGGTGACGAGCATGTAGTCGGCCGAGCTGATCCTCCCGAGGACCGCGTCCGGGACGACCTTCTGCAGCCCGTACGACGAGACCGTCCAGTTGGCGCCGCCGCCGATGTGGGCCGCCGTGACCAGGAGCAGGACGACCCAGAACGCCGGAGCCAGGCCAACCCCGACGTACAGCAGGCCGCAGGCCCCGATGCTGGCAGCGAGCAGCCCCAGCGGTCGTTCCCGGCGGGCCAGCACGAGCGGTCCGGTGAAGGCGCCCAGCCCGCGGGCGGCGTAGAGCAGGCCGAGCCCGAGGGCACCGGCGTGGAAGACCCCGTCGCTTATCAGCGGGAACAGCACCAGCGCACCGTTGGCGAGGCCGACGCCCGGCTTGGCGAACAGCAGTGCGAGCACCTGCGGCTGGGAGCGGGCGTAGCGCACCGCCTCGGCGACGTCGGCCCGGAAGCCGGCGTGCTCGTGCGCCTCCCGGGAAAGCTGGAACGGGGTGCGGCACCTGGCGACCAGTAGGGCCGACACGACGAAGGAGACGGCGTCGAGCACGAAGCAGGTGCTCGGCCCGAACGCCGCGGCCGCCAGGCCCCCCATTGCCGCACCGACGGCGAGCATAGAGCCCCACGCCGAGCCGTTCAGGACGTTTGCAAGGGCGAGGTCGTCCGGGCCGACCAGGCTAGGCTGGGCGGCGGAGCTCGCCGGCTGCGTGAACGCCTTCGCTCCAGCCACTCCCCCGATCGCGACGATCGCGACCCACACGGTCCCGGGCGTCCGCACGAGCAGCAGCAGCAGCACGAGCCCAGCGCTGACCCCCTCGCACGTCACGATCAGGACCCGCCGGTCGACGCGGTCGGCCACGGTCCCGGCGTACGGCGAGAGCAGGGCGAACATGGCGGTGTCGCTGGCCAGGACCAGCCCCCCGGCGAGCCCGCCGCCGGTGAGGGTGTGCAGCAGGGCTAGCAGCGGGATGAGCGCGAACCAGTCACCGCCCCCGCTGACCAGCGAGGACAGGAAGGTACGGCGGAAGTCCGGCTCGCGCCGCAGCAGGTCGAGGGCGGGCCTCACGACGGGCCGCTCAGCCGGTCAGGCCCAGCGCCTGCGCCGCCGCCTGCGCGGTCGCCGCCACCGTCACCGGCTTAGGGGCACCTGCGATGGCCCAGTCAGGGTCCTTGAGGCCGTTGCCGGTGACCGTGCAGACGACCCGCTCCCCGGCCTCGACGAGCCCCGCGGCCCGGGCCTGCAGCAGGCCCGCGACCGACGCCGCCGAGGCCGGCTCGACGAAGACGGCCTCCCGCCGGGCGAGCAGCTTGTAGGCCGCGAGGATCTGCCGGTCGGTGACGGCCTGGATGTCGCCGCCGCTCTCGTCGCGGGCGGCCAGCGCCTGCTGCCAGGAGGCCGGGTTGCCGATGCGGATGGCGGTGGCGATGGTCGTGGGCTTGTCGACGCGCACGCCCGTCACGATCGGGGCGGCGCCCGCGGCCTGGAAGCCGAGCATGCGCGGGCGGACGTCGCCGTATTCGGTGTAACCCTTCCAGTACGCCGTGATGTTGCCGGCGTTTCCGACCGGCAGGCAGTGGACGTCGGGCACGCCACCCAGGACGTCCACGACCTCGAACGCCGCGGTCTTCTGACCCTCGATGCGGTAGGGGTTGACCGAGTTGACCAGGGTGACCGGATAGTTCTCCGACAGGTCACGACACAGGTCCAGGCAGTCGTCGAAGTTGCCCTGGACCTGCAGCAGGCGGGCGCCGTGCACGAGGGCCTGGGCCAGCTTGCCGAGCGCGATCTTGCCGTCGGGGACGAGGACCGCGCACGTCATGCCGGCGCGGGCGGCGTACGCCGCGGCGCTCGCCGAGGTGTTGCCGGTCGAGGCACAGATGACGGCCTGGCTGCCGTCCTCCGCAGCCTTGGAGATGGCCATCGTCATGCCTCGGTCCTTGAAGGACCCGGTCGGGTTTGCGCCCTCGACCTTGAGGAGGACGTCACACCCGGTGAGCTCGGACAGGTAGGGGGCCGGCACCAGCGGCGTCGCGCCCTCGAGCAGCGTGATCACGGGCGTGTCTGCGGTGACGGGCAGCCGGTCGCGGTACTCTTCGATCAGGCCCCGCCACCCCGCCCGTGCCAGCACCGGTGCCGTCATGTCCCCTCGACCCTCATCACGGAAGCGACGGCCCGGACGACGTCCAGCCCGCGCAGCTCCTCGACCACTGCCTGCAGCGCCGCGTCGGTCGCGACGTGCGTCACGACGACCAGGGACGCGTCGTCGCCGTGCCCCTCCTGGCGCACCGTGCGGATCGACACGTCGTGCGCGCTGAAGGTGTTGGCCACCGCGGCCAGGACGCCGGCCTTGTCGGCGACGTCGAGGCTGATGTGGAAGCGGGTGACGACCTCGCCCATCGGCTGCACCCGCAGGGCCGCGTAGGACGACTCCCCCGCACCGCGCGCGCCCGACAGGGTGTTGCGGGCGACGGCGACGAGGTCACCGAGGACGGCGCTCGCTGTCGGCGCGCCCCCGGCTCCTCGACCGTAGAACATCAGCTGGCCGGCCGCGACCGCTTCCACGAACACCGCGTTGTATGCCTCGCGCACGGTGCCCAGGGGGTGGCTGCGCGGGATCATGGCCGGGTGGACGCGCACGCTGACGGCGTCGCCCTGCCGCTCAGCGATGGCGAGCAGCTTGACCACGCACCCCATCGCCTTGGCGCTGGCGACGTCGGCCGCGGTCACCTCGCTGATGCCCTCCCGGTGCACGTCGGCAGCCGTGACGCGGGTGTGGAAGGCCAGGCCGGCGAGGATCGCGGCCTTGGCGGCGGCGTCGAACCCCTCGACGTCTGCGGTCGGGTCGGCCTCGGCGTAGCCCAGGGCGGTAGCATCGTCGAGGGCCTCCTGGAAGCCCGAGCCGACCTCGTCCATCCGGGTGAGGATGAAGTTGGTCGTGCCGTTGACGATCCCCATGACGCGCGTGACCGAGTCACCGACGAGCGACTCGCGCAGCGGCCGCAGGATCGGGATGGCGCCCGCGGTGCTCGCCTCGTAATAGAGGTCGGCGCCACCCTCCAGGGCAGCGGCGTGCAGGGTCGCACCGTCCTCTGCAAGCAGGGCCTTGTTCGCGGTCACCACGCTCTTGCCGGCCTTCAAGGCAGTCACCAGCAGTGACCGGGCGGGCTCGATGCCGCCGATGACCTCGACGACGAGGTCGACGTCGTCGCGGGCGACCAGACCGGCGGCGTCGGTGGTGAACAGCGCGTCGTCGACCGGCAGGTCACGGACGCGTCCCAGCCGGCGTACGGCGATCCCGGCGAGCTCCAGTGGCGCGCCGATGCGGTGCTCGAGGTCGGCGGCGCTGGTGTGCAGAAGACGCACGACCTCGGCCCCGACGGTGCCGCACCCCAACAGGGCGACCTTGAGCGGCGTGGCCATCAGATCACCGTGACGGGGTCGTGGACGGTGGTCGTGCAGCAGGTGCACGTCCTGCCTGCCGACTGCTGCGGGGTCGGCCTGAGGCCGCGGGCCCGCCGCAGCCCCATGCCCAGGGCCGCGCCGCTGACCGCGGCCCAGCACACGACCGGGACGACACCGAGCGTCGACAGCGCGAGGCCGACCACCCCGACGAGCCCCGCTGTCGCGGTGAGGAACAGCGCGGCCAGCGCCCGGCTGGGCATCAGCCCACGTCCAGGAGCAGCAGGTCGGCCTCGGTCTCGCGCCGGACGAGCACCCGCGACACCCCGTCGAGCACGGCCACGACCGGCGGCCGCAGGACGTGGTTGTAGTTGCTGGCCATCGAGCGGTGGTAGGCCCCGGAGGCAGGTACGGCGACCAGGTCACCGGGGGCGAGGTCGCCGGGGAGCGCCACGTCGTTCACGACGATGTCACCGCTCTCGCAGTGCTTGCCGCACAAGGTGACGTTCCGGGGCTCGGCGGTGCTGGCCCGGCTGGCGAGCACGGCGGTGTAGCGGGCGTCGTACAGCGCGGTGCGGATGTTGTCACTCATGCCGCCGTCGACGCTGACGTAGGTGCGCAGGCCCGGCAGGTCCTTCACGGTGCCGACCTCGTAGACCGTGACGGTCGTCGGTCCGACAACCGCACGACCCGGCTCGACGACGACCTTCGGGACGGCCAGACCGGCTGCAGCGCACTCCTTCTCGACGATCTCACGCAGACCGCGGGCGTGCTCCGCGGTGCTCATCGGGTCGTCGGCGGCGGTGTAGGCGATGCCGTGGCCACCGCCGAGGTCCAGCTCGGCGAGCTCAAGGCCGTGCTCGTCGCGGACGGCGGCCAGCAGGCCCACCATGCGGTGGGCGGCAAGCTTGAAGCCGTGGGTGTCGAAGATGTGCGAGCCGATGTGGCAGTGCAGGCCAACGAGCTCCAGCGCCTCCAGCGCGACGGCCCGGCGGACCACTTCGGCAGCCGCCCCCGAGGCGAGGCTGAAACCGAACTTCTGGTCCTCCTGCCCGGTCTGGACGTACTCGTGGGTGTGCGCTTCGACCCCGGGGGTGACGCGGACGTAGATCCGCTGCCGGATCCCTGCCCGCCCGGCGGCCGCGGCCAGCCGGACGAGCTCCTCGAAGGAGTCGACGACAACGGTCCCGACCCGGGCGGCCACCGCCCGCTCGAGCTCCGCGACGCTCTTGTTATTGCCGTGGAAGTAGAGGCGCTCGACGGGGAATCCGGCAGCCAGCGCGACAGCGAGCTCCCCGCCGGTGCAGACGTCCAGCGACAGGCCCTCCTCGTGCACGATGCGGACGATGGCCTTGGACAGGAACGCCTTGCCGGCGTAGGCGACGTCCGCCCCCGACGGCCACCCGTCGAACGCCTCGCGCCAGCCGCGGCACCGAGCCCGCAGGTCCGCTTCGTCCAGCACCAGCAGCGGGGTGCCGTGCTCGGCGACTAGGTCGCGCACGCCGAGCCCGCCGAGGGTCAGGACGCCGTCGACCCGGGTGGCGGTCTGCGGCCAGACGCCCTCGACGAGGTCGGTGGTCACCTGCGCGGTCACATGCGCACCGGGGCGCTGACACCGAGCAGGGCCAGGCCGTTCTCGAGGACGGTGCGGGTCGCCGCCCACAGCAGCAGCCGCGGCGCAGTGGTCTCCGCAACAGGCTCGTCGCCCTTGGGCAGCACCTGGCAGTCGTCCCAGAAGCGCTGCGCCGACTTGGCGACCTTCTCCTCCAGGTAGCGGGCGACCCGGTGCGGCTCGCGCAGCTCGGCCGCCGTCGCGACGACGGCGGGGAACTCCGCGAGCGCCAGCAGCAGGTCGTTCTCCCGCGGGTGCGTCAGCAGCGCCACGTCCGCCGTGGGGTCCACCTGCAGCCCGAGGTCACCGGCGTGGCGCAGGACGCTGGCGGCGCGGGTCGCGGCGTACTGCACGTAGAACACGGGGTTCTCGCTGCGGGCGCTGGACCACAGGTCCAGGTCGATGTCGAGCTGGCTGTCGGCGCTGGAGCGGACCAGGGCGTAGCGCGCCGCGTCGACGCCGATGGCCTCGACGAGGTCCTCGAGGGTGATGACCGTCCCGGCGCGCTTGCTCATCTTGAGCGGCTCGCCGTCGCGCAGCAGGTTGACCAGCTGCCCGATGAGGATCTCCAGGTTGGTGCCCGGCCGGTCGCCGAAGGCAGCGCACATCGCCATCATGCGGCCGACGTATCCGGAGTGGTCGGCGCCGAGCATGATGATCACCCGGTCGAAGCCGCGCTCGCGCTTGTCCAGGTAGTAGGCCAGGTCACCGCTGATGTAGGCCGGCTGCCCGTCGCTCTTGAGGACGACCCGGTCCTTGTCGTCGCCGAACTCGGTGGTGCGCAGCCACTCCGCACCGTCCTTGTCGTACATCATCCCGAGGAGACGCAGCCGCTGGACGGCCTTGTCGACCGCGCCCGACTCGTGCAGCGAGTTCTCGTGGAAGTAGACGTCGAAGTCGACGCCGAAGTCGTGCAGCGAGGCCTTGATCGCGTCGAACATCAGCTGCACGCCGTGGCTGCGGAAGACCTCCTGCGGGTCGGCCTGCTCCAGCGCGTCGGGCTCCGCCGCGAGGACCTGCTGGGCGATCTCGGTGATGTAGGCCCCGCTGTAGCCGTCCTCGGGGGCCGGCTCGCCCTTCGCCGCCGCCAGGAGGGAGCCGGAGAAGCGGTCGATCTGCCCGCCGTGGTCGTTGAAGTAGTACTCCCGCGTCACCGTCGCGCCGCTGGCCTGCAGCAGCCGGGCGAGGGCGTCCCCGACGGCGGCCCAGCGCACGCCCCCGATGTGGACCGGCCCGGTCGGGTTGGCGCTGACGAACTCGAGGTTCACCCGCTGACCCGCCGCCCGGTCGTTCGTGCCGTATGCCGCTCCTGCGGCCAAGACCTGCAAGGCCACCTGACCGGCGGCGCCCTGGGCGAGCGTGATGTTGAGGAAGCCCGGGCCCGCGACGTCGACCGCGGCGACCCCGTCGGCCTGCCGCAGCCGCGCGGCCACGGCCTCGGCGACCTCCCGCGGCGGGCGTCCGGCGCCCTTCGCGAGCTGCAGCGCGACGGTCGTCGCGTAGTCGCCGAGGCCGGCCGTGCGCGGGCGCTCCACGACGACCTCGGTCGGGACCTCGACGGCGAGCTCGCCGGCCGCGACGGCAGCGGTAACCGCTGCCAGGACGGCGGTGCGGAGCTCGGCGGGGGTCACACCACGAGGTTATCGTCCGGCGCCCCCGTGATCCTCCCGAAGCGGATCCACCCAGCGAGCCCCACCCCTCGGTGGGCCGCTGCGCGGGACCCCCCGTCTGCCAGCCTCGCTGCCTATGCTCAGCAGGGGTCCGCACCCCGCCGGGCCCCTGAGCAAGGATGGACCCGCCCGCATGGCACAGCGCACCCCCCCGCCCTCGTCCGCCCGGAGCCGCGGCCGAAAGCCTGCACCCGTCAAGAAGCCCTTTCCCGTCGGGTTCGCGGCCGGGTGCGCCGTGCTGGCGATGCTGCTCGTCGGCGTGATCGTCTACGCGGTGCAGCACCAGGGCGTCGGCGACACGTCGAGCCTGGCGTACGCCGACACGCAGGTGGGCGGGGTCGTGAAGACGACAGGCCTCAAGCGCAACCACAAGACCGGCGTGCTGACCTACCCGGACAGCGCCACGATGCCCCCCGACGGCGGCGACCACAACGCGCTGCCGCAGTCGTGCATGGTCTATGCGGCCCAGATCCCCAACGAGCACGCCGTCCACTCGCTCGAGCACGGTGCGGTGTGGGTGACCTACAACCCGACCACCGCCAAGCCTGCGGACGTGGCTGCGCTGACCAAGCTGGTCAGCGGGGACTCCTACCGAATGCTGAGCCCCTACCCCGGGCTCAAGAGCCCCATCAGCCTGCAGGCCTGGGGGCGGCAGCTGTTCGTCAGCAGCGCCGGCGACAGCCGGGTGAAGCAGTTCCTGTCGCTGTTCACCTCCGGGCCGCAGGCCCCTGAGCGGTCGGCTCTGTGCACCGGCAACACCTCCACCGGCACCTCACCGACCGCCACGGCACCCGACGGCAGCGTCGTTCCGCCCACCATGGCGCCGAACCCCAAGGCGACCGCCCAGCTCCCGGTACCCACGCCGACGAAGTAGCGGTCAGGCCGCAGGAAGGCCCGCGAGGCGCCGTACGGTGTCGATCAGCTCGTCGGGGTCGAAGGGCTTGGTCAGGTAGGCGTCCACCCCGATCCGGGTGCCGCGCTGCAGGTCAGCCTCCTGGGCCCTGGCCGACAGCAGCACGACCTTGATGCCGGCCGTCTCCGGGTCGGCGCGCAGGCGGCTCGCGGCCTCCCAGCCATCCAGCCTCGGCATCATGATGTCCAGCGTGATGACCGCGGGCTTCACCTGCTTGACCTTGTCCAGGCAGTCCTGACCGTCGAGGGCCGTGGTCACCTCGAAGCCCTCCAGCTCGAGGTTTACGGTGATGAGCTGGCGGATGACGTCGTCGTCGTCGACAACGAGGACGCGCCCCAGGTTGCCTGACACTGCCCGAACCTACACAGGGCTCAGCGCGCTGGGACACGGCCGCCCGGCTGATAGCCTTAGCGGACACCCCGGGCCCCCGTAGCTCAGGGGATAGAGCGCTTCCCTCCGGAGGACGAGGCGCAGGTTCGAATCCTGCCGGGGGCACCGAGCTTTGCGCTCGTCACGCGTAATTTCAGCAGATAAACCGCAGATCTGGCCAGATTCTGGCCAGATAGAGCGGAGTCCATTGGACCGCACAGGACACGCTCGGTTACGCGCACCGAGGCTCGCTGGGGAGTCGACGAGGAGTAGGTATACCTACTCC
>JAYTHS010000544.1:0-2431 GCA_043732345.1 Frankiales bacterium
GATGCCTTCCCAACGCTACCCGGCTGCACCGTCCCCGGCGCGGCCACCCTGCGCGCTGCGCTGTCGGCGCAACGCTCAGCGGGCGGGGCCGGCCGCCAGCAGGGCGCGGCGCAGCAGGTCGAGCACACCGGTGACGGCCAGCAGGCGGACCCGCTCCCGGTCGCCGGGCAGCCGCAGCGAGCGCACCGTCGTACCGGCCGGGCCGGCGACCGCGAGGTGGACCGTCCCGACGGGCTGCCCCTCCTGCTCGTCCGGGCCGGCGACCCCGGTCAGGCCCAGGCCCCAGTCGGCGCCGAGCCGGGTCCGGGCCCCGTCGGCGAGGGCCGCGGCGGTCTGCGACGAGACCACCCCGTGGGTCTCAAGGACCTCCGTTGGCACGTCGGCGAGCTGGGCCTTGAGGTCGGTGGCGTAGACGACGAGCCCCCCGCGGAAGGTCGCGGACGACCCCGGGCGCGACGACAGCGCTGCACCGACGAGCCCGCCGGTGAGCGACTCGGCGACCGCCACGGTCTGCCCCGTCTGCCGCAGCAGAGCGTGGATCACCCCGTCCAGCGTGTCGTCGTCGTGCCCGAAGGCATCCACCCCGAGAGCCGTGTCGACGGCCTGGACGAGCGGCTCCAGCACCGCCGGGTCGCCGCTGGTGGTGAAGCGGACGCGGACGACGGCGCCGCCGGCCAGGTAGGCCAGCGCGACCCCGGGCGGCAGGGTGATGGCGGCCTCGACCCGCTCGGCGACCTGCGACTCCCCGGTACCCGCGACGTGGACCTGCCGGGTCGTGACGACCTGACCGGTCCGCTCGGCGAGCCGGACCAGGACCGGCCCGGCGACGGCCCGCATCTCGTGCGGCGGACCGGGCAGGGCCACGACGAGCTGCCCTCCGAGCTCGAGCCACAGGCCCGGAGCCGTCCCGACCGGGTTGTCCAGCGCCTGCGCCCCCTGCGGGACGTCGGCCTGCCGCAACACCGCCTCGGGCATGGTCACGCCGTACGCCGCGAACTTCGCGCGGAGCTGGTCCTCGATCTCCGCCGAACGGACCATCGTGACCCCTGCCACCAGGGCGACCCCGTCGCGGGTCAGGTCGTCGACGGTCGGCCCGAGCCCGCCGGACAGCACGACGACGTCGGCGTCCTCGAGCGCCCGGCGCAGCGCGGTCGCGAGCCGGTCGACGTCGTCACCGACCGCGGCCGAGAAGACGACCTCGAGCCCCGCCGCAGCGAGCTGCTCCCCCAGCCAGGCCGCGTTGGTGTTGACGATGTCCCCGAGCAGCAGCTCGTCCCCGACGGCGAGGACGGCGCCCCTCATCGGGTTCCTGACAGCATCACGGTGCCTCCAGCGTCACGGTGCCTCCAGCCCCACGGTGTCTCTAGCATCACGGTGCCTCCAGAATTACGGTGCAGCCCTGCGGGCGCGCTTCATCGCGGCCCGCTCGCTGGTCTGGCGCAGGGTGAGCGCCCGGGCGACGTAGTCGACGCCGGTCACCACGGTGACGACCACGGCCAGGACCATCACCACGGCCCGGCTGCTGGCGAGCAGCCCGGACAGCGGCAGGACGTACAGCCCGATGGCGACACCCTGGAGCAGCGTCTTGAGCTTGCCGCCGCGGCTGGCCGGGATCACCCCGTGCCGGATGACCCAGAAGCGCAGCAGCGTGACCCCGACCTCACGCACGAGGACGAGCGCCGTGACGGCCCACGGCAGCTCGCCCAGCAGCGACAGGCCGACCAGCGCCGTCCCGGTGAGGGCCTTGTCGGCGATCGGGTCGGCGAGCTTGCCGAAGGACGTCACCAGGTTGCGGCTGCGGGCCAGCTGGCCATCCAGCCGGTCGGTCCAGGAGGCCAGGGCGAACAGCGCCCACGCCGTGACCCGCCAGCCGGCCCGGTTGCCGTCGTCGACAAGCAGTGCGGCGGCGAAAAAGGGCACCAGCGCCAGCCGAAAGACAGTGAGGGCGTTGGCAACGTTCCAGGTGCTCGCGGTCGACGGGGCCAGCGCGAGCGGGTCGGCCCGGTCGGTGCTCACAGCGGCCGGGCGAGCAGGTCGACGCCCCCGCTGCCGGTCACCACGGCCCGGACCAGCGCGCCGACGGGCAGCGGGGGGCCGCTCAGGGTCGTCGTACCGTCGACCTCGGGCGCCTGGTGCGCGGCCCGCCCCTCGTTGTCGGGTCCGTCGATCAGGACCTCCACGACCTCACCGAGGCGCTCCTCGGCGCGCTGGCTGGTGAGCTCCTCGACCAGCCGCTGCAGCCGTTCGACCCGCTCGTCGACGACGTCCTGCTCGAGGTGGTCCGGCAGCTGCTCAGCCTCGGTGCCGTCCTCGTCGGAATAGCCGAAGACCCCCACCGCGTCCAGGCGCGCCTCGGACAGGAACCGCTCGAGCTCGACGACGTCCGCCTCGGTCTCGCCGGGGAAGCCGACGATGACGTTGCTGCGCACCC
>JAYTHS010000545.1:0-2431 GCA_043732345.1 Frankiales bacterium
CAACATCGCCCCGTGCGGGCCCGGACCCAGCCCGGCGAGCTCCAGCACCTTCAGTCCAGCGAGTGGTCCGGGCACAGAGTTCTCCTCAGGGGTCCGACGGCAGCGTGGAGGTCTGTCTATCAGTCCTCCGTGAGCAGGTTCGCTCGCAGCGTCCCGAGCTCGTCGTCGGTCAACCCGTGCGCCTGCAGCCAGCCCACCGTGCCGCCCACGGTGTCCAAGTGCTCCAGCAGTCCCACCATCGTCTCCGGCATCGCCGTGAGCACCCAGTCCGGGACGGAGCCCAGCTCACGAGTCGTCGCCGAGGCGGACAGCTGCGCGCGCACCAGGGGCATGTTCGCCTCCGTGGCGGCGTAGTCGTCGACGACCTGCGCGCGCTCCACGCCCAGGGCCTCCAGCAGCACGGCGACGACCACCCCGGTGCGGTCCTTGCCGGCCGCGCAGTGCACCACCGCCGGAACGCCCCCCGGCTGGGCGAGCAGCCGCACCACCTCGACCACGACGTCCGCGCTGGCCTCCAGGTAGGTGACGTAGTGCGCGAGCAGGCTGCCGGTCTCGATGTCCTCGGCCTGGTCCAGCCGCACCGAGCGGGCACCCACCACGGGCAGGTTCCGGTAGCCGACGGCGGTCCCGGAGAGCGCGCCCCGGCCGTCCCGCTCGGCCTCGGCGGACCCGCGCAGGTCGACGACGGTCCGCAGTCCCGCGTCGAGCAGCGTTGTCACGTCGTCGTCGGTGAGGTCAGCGAGGCTCGCCGCGCGAAGGACCTTCCCCGCACGGACCCGACGACCGTCCAGGGTGGACAGACCCCCCAGGTCGCGCACGTTCACCGCACCGACGAGGGCGACGTCGCGCGGAGTCATCAGCCCATCCTCGGCTGGCCGTTGGAGGTGTCGGTCACGGTGCCGGGGTTACCGACGCCCGCGTTGTTGACGAGGACGTCGAGGTGCCTGTGCTCGGCGAGGCGTTCGGTCATGTCCCCAGGGTGCCCGAGAGCAGGGCTCAGGCGCCGGGCGGGAGGTGCTCGCGGAGCCAGGCGACGGTGGCGCGGTCGACCTGCGCGGCGTGCGGGGTCTGCGGTGCCGGCTCGAGCCCGGGCTCCTCGGCGAGCGCATGACCCATGCCGTCGACGACGACGAGCTCGGCGCCGTCCAGCGCGGCGACGAGCGCGGCCGCCGAGGTGTGGAAGTGCTGCTCGTCCTCGGCGCCGACGACGGCCAGCACCGGAGCCCCGAGCTCGGCGGCCCGGGCGACGAAGTCCAGCCGGTCGGCGACGGCGTCGGACTCCGGCGTCCAGGAGTAGGTGAACCCGTAGGTCGCAGCGGCCGCGGTGACGAGCGGACGCAGCTGCACCAAGGGGCTGATCAGCACGACCACGGCGACCTCGAGGCCGGCTTCGGCCAGGACCAGCTGCGCAACGGCGGCACCCATCGACCCGCCGACCAGCGCGAGCGGGCCGTCACCGACCGTGGGGCGCAGCTCGGACAGGACCGGGCGGACCTCGCGCAGCGCCTGCTCCGCGACGGGGCCGTAGATGCGGAGCACGGCGTCGTCCATGCCGCGCCGCTGGAGCTCCTCGGCCCCGGGCGACCGGGTCCCCGTCATGGGTAGCCCGAGGTACAGCCGCCAGGCGTCGAGCGTGTCCAGCGGCAGCGCGGCGGCGAAGGCCCGCTCGGTGCGCGGGGCGTCCATGAGATGCCAGGCGAGCACGACCGGGGCGTTGGGACGCAGGGTCGCGGGTGGGACGAGCACGTAGGGCACGCCGGCGGCGGTGCCGGTCGACGGCTGGGTCACGGCTCTGACTGTCGTCGCCCGCGGCTCAGGGCACAAGGACGGTGATCCCCGGCGCGCGTCCCACCTCAGCCAGGGCCTGCGCGGCGTCGTCGAGGCTGGCGCGGCGGGTGATCAGACGGTGCAGGCCCAACGACGGCAGCGCCGCCAGCAGCCCGGGGTAGGCGTGCGCCGGTGCCCCGTGGCTGCCGAGCACGTCGAGCTCGCGGGCGACGACGATGTCCACCGGCAACGCCGCCCCACCCGGCAGCAGTCCCACCTGGACGTGGCGGCCGCGCACCCCGAGGCAGCGGATCGAGGCCGCCGCGCTCACCGCGAGCCCGGCGCAGTCGAGCGAGACATGGGCCCCGTGGACGTCGTCGGCGCTGCTCAGGGCCTCGGCGGCCCCCACCTGCTGGGCGAGCGTGCGGGCACCGGGCGACGGGTCGACCGCAACGACGTGGGCCCCGGCCGCGGCCGCCACCGCGACCGCCGCGAGCCCGAGCCCACCGCAGCCGTGCACCACCAACGTCTCACCGGCCTGCACCCGCCCGCGGTGGTGCACCGCCCGCCAGGCCGTGGCCACCCGGCAGCCGAGCAGGGCGCCGAGGTCGAAGGGAACCCCCTCGGGCAGCTCCACGAGGTTGACCTCCGCGTGCCGCAGGGC
>JAYTHS010000546.1:0-2429 GCA_043732345.1 Frankiales bacterium
TCCGGGGAGCGGTCGGCGCTGGCCAGGGCCATCACCGTGCTGGAGCAGGGCCGCTCGACCGAGCTCGCCTCCCAGCTCGCCGACTCGGCCGCCTCACGCGTCGTACCCGTCCTGGGCATCACCGGCACCGGTGGCTCCGGCAAGTCCAGCCTCACCGACGAGCTCGTACGCCGCCTGCGCCAGGACCAGGAGGACAAGCTCCGGGTCGCTGTCCTGGCGGTCGACCCGACCCGTCGCAAGGGCGGGGGCGCCCTGCTGGGTGACCGCATCCGCATGAACAGCCTGGACGGCAGCAGCGTCTACTTCCGCTCGCTGGCCACCCGCACCTCCGGCGCCCAGGTGCCCGAGAAGCTCGCCGACATCGTGAATGCCTGCAAGGCAGCAGGCTTCGACCTCATCGTCATCGAGACTCCCGGTATCGGCCAGGGCGACGCCGCCATCGTGCCGTTCTGCGACGTCTCGCTCTACGTCATGACCCCGGAGTACGGCGCGGCCAGCCAGCTCGAGAAGATCGACATGCTCGACCACGCTGACGCGGTGGCCGTCAACAAGTACGAGCGCCGAGGGGCCGAGGACGCCCGCCGTGACGTCGCCCGCCAGCTGGTCCGCAACCGGCAGGCGTTTGGCGCGCAGTGGTCGGACATGCCGGTCTTCGGTACGAGCGCCGCCCGCTTCAACGACGACGGCGTCACGGCGCTCTACCAGCACCTGCTCGGCTGCCTGGTGGACAAGGGGCTGCAGGCGGCGCCCGGCTTGCTTCCTCGCGTCGACGTCATGGCCAGCACCGGCCTGGCGAGCGTGTTGCCGGCCGCCCGCGAGCGCTACCTCGCCGAGATCGCCGCGACGGTCCGCGGCTACCACGCCACGACGGCCGGCCAGGCCGCCGCCGCCCGGACGGTCCAGCACCTGCAGACCGCCCGCGACCTGGTCAAGGACGGCGCTGAGCTCGACGCCCTCATCGCCAGCACGACGGTCGACCGGGACGTCCAGGCCCTGCTCGACGCCTGGCCGGCCCGGGTGCGGGAGTACTCCGGCGACGAGCTTGTCTACACCGTCCGGGGCAAGGAGATCCGCACTCAGCTGACGCGGGAGACTTTGTCGGGCAACAAGGTCCGTCGCGTGGCGCTACCGCGCACCACCGATGCCGGCGAGCTCGTGAGCTTCCTGCGCCGGGAGAACCTCCCTGGCTACTTCCCGTACACGGCAGGGGTCTTCCCGTTCAAGCGCGAGGGTGAGGCGCCGGCCCGGATGTTCGCCGGCGAGGGCGATGCGTTCCGCACCAACAAGCGCTTCCAGAACCTGTCGGCCGGAAACGCCGCAACCCGGCTGTCGACGGCCTTCGACTCCGTCACGCTCTACGGCCGCGATCCCGACCTGCGCCCCGACATCTACGGCAAGGTCGGCACCAGCGGTGTCAGCATCGCGACGCTGGACGACATGAAGGTGCTCTACGGCGGCTTTGACCTGTGCTCGCCGACCACCAGCGTCTCCATGACGATCAACGGGCCAGCCCCGGCGATCCTGGCGATGTTCCTCAACACCGCGATCGACCAGCGGCTCGACCGCTTCCGAGCCGACGAGGGCCGCGAGCCCGACGCCGCCGAGGCCGCCGAGCTCCGCGCGTGGGTGCTGCAGAACGTCCGCGGCACGGTGCAGGCCGACATCCTCAAGGAGGACCAGGGCCAGAACACCTGCATCTTCTCCACCGAGTTCGCGCTTCGGGCGATGGCTGACATCCAGCAGTGGTTTATCGAGCAGCAGGTGCGCAACTTCTACTCGGTCAGCATCTCTGGCTACCACATCGCCGAGGCCGGGGCCAACCCCATCAGCCAGCTCGCCTTCACCCTGAGCAACGGCTTCACCTACGTCGAGGCCTACCTCGCCCGGGGCATGGCGATCGACGACTTCGCGCCCAACCTGTCGTTCTTCTTCAGCAACGGCATGGACCCCGAGTACTCCGTCATCGGCCGGGTGGCCCGTCGCATCTGGGCTGTCGCGATGCGGGACCGCTACGGCGCCGCCGAGCGGTCGCTGAAGCTGAAGTACCACGTGCAGACGTCGGGCCGGTCCCTGCACGCCCAGGAGATGGACTTCAACGACATCCGCACGACGCTGCAGGCGCTGTGCGCCATCTACGACAACGCCAACTCGCTGCACACCAACGCCTACGACGAGGCCGTGACGACCCCGACCGACGAGTCCGTACGACGGGCGCTGGCGATCCAGATGATCATAGACAAGGAGTGGGGCCTGTCGGACAACGAGAACCCGCTGCAGGGCTCGTTCGTCATCGACGAGCTGACCGACCTCGTCGAGGAGGCCGTGCTTCGGGAGTTCGACCGGATCGCCGAGCGGGGTGGGGTCCTCGGGGCGATGGAGACCGGCTACCAGCGCGGCCGGATCCAGGACGAGTCGATGCTCTACGAGCA
>JAYTHS010000547.1:0-2428 GCA_043732345.1 Frankiales bacterium
GCTTCCCGAGCCAGGCCGACGCCGAGTCGTGGGTCGGCGAGACATGGCGGGAGCTGCGCGAGAAGGGCGTCAGCGCGGTCACGCTGTTCGAGGACGACCGCAAGGCGTACGGCCCGATGAGCCTCGACCCCGCCTGATCGCCCCCACCTGATCAACCCCCGCCTGAGGGCCCCGGCACCCAAGCCCCGCGAGCGCCCAAGCCCCGTGATCAACGGAACCGGCAGGGGCCTCTCAGGGCCCTCCTGGACCCCTGCTGGTTCCGTTGGTCAACGAAACCAGCGTGATCGGGGATGTCAGGGGCGCGTGGCCGGGCTGACCGTCAGGGCCGGGTCGTGCGCCGCCAAGCCGTCGAGCACGTCGTCGACGGCCTTCTTGACCTCAGGGGTCAGCGCCCGGGCGGAGGCGTTGTCGCGGACCTGCTCCGGCCGGGTCGCGCCGACGATCGCGGAGGCGACGTTCGGGTTGCACAGCACCCACCCGACGGCCAGCTGCGCCATCGACAGGCCAGCCCCGTCGGCGATCGGCTTGAGCTGTTGCACCCGGGTCAGGACCTCGTCGGTCATCAGCCGCTTCATGAAGCTCGAGCCGGTGGCGTCGGTGGCGCGCGAGCCCGCGGGCGGCGGCTGACCGGGGAGGTACTTGCCGGTCAGGACGCCCTGCGCGATGGGGGACCAGACAATCTGTGACAAACCCTCGCGCTCGCAGATCGGGACGACCTCCCCCTCGATGACGCGCCACAGCGCGCTGTACTGCGGTTGGTTCGACACCAGCCGGTCGAAGCCCATCTGGTCGGCGATCTTGAGGGCCTGGGAGATCTCGTCGGCCGTCCACTCGCTGACGCCGACGTACATCACCTTGCCGGCCCGGACGAGGTCGTCGAAGGCACGCAGGGTCTCGTCGAGCGGCGTCTCGTAGTCGAAGCGGTGCGCCTGGTAGAGGTCGACGTGGTCGGTCTGCAGGCGGCGCAGCGAGGCGTGGCAGCTCTCGAGGATGTGCTTGCGCGACAGTCCGCGGTCGTTGGCGCCGTCACCGGTCGGCCAGTAGACCTTCGTGAACAGCTCGTAGGACTCGCGGCGCACACCCTTGAGGGCCTCGCCAAGGACCGTCTCGGCCTTGGTCCCGGCGTACACGTCGGCGGTGTCGAAGGTCGTGATGCCGACCTCGAGCGCCTCCTTGACGCACGCGGTGGCCTGGTCGGCCTCCACCTGCGACCCGTGTGTCAGCCAGTTCCCGTAGCTGATCTCCGACACCTTCAACCCGCTGCGCCCGAGGCGCCTGAACTCCATGGGCTAACCCTAGTAAGGACGGGCCAGGGCCTTGAACCGGGGGGAGAGCTGGGCCGCGTCGGCCCGGGGGAAGCTCACGTGCGCCGGGTCGCCGTCGCTGACGTAGCGCCGGACCCGCCCGTCCAGCAGCCGGGGCACCCAGTACGTCGAGGTGAACAGCTGATCGCCGGTGCGCAGGCCGGACCGGATGCGGGGGACCGCCAGCGGGTCGAAGGTCTTGGCGTACGGCGACGGGGCGGGGTTGCTGCCGACCAGCAGCACCCCCGCGAAGTCGTAGCCCTTGCCGGTGTGGGCGAGCGAGGCGTGGCGCGGGGTGGCGCCGTACGGCAGGGCCATGGTGGTGACCGCAGCGCCGGGGGCGTCGGCGGTGATGACGCCGAGGCCGGCCGCGAGCTCGCGCTGCACGGCGGTGTCGTCGAGCTTCCGCAGGTCGGCGTGGGTGGCGGTGTGGTCGCCGAGCTCCATCCCCAGCGCGGCGAGCCTGGCCAGGTAGGCGTCCTTGCCGGCGAACGGCGCTGCGTTGACGTAGAGGCTTGCGACCGGCCGGGCCTCGCCGTGCGCCTTCGCGACCGACAGCAGGATCCCGAGGGCGCAGCGCGGGTCGACAGAGCCATCCGGCAGCTCGCGGTACTGGCTGACCGTCGAGTCGTCGAAGGTCAGCACCATCGGGCTGCGCCCGGCCGTTACGTCGGGGTGCCCGGCGACCAGGGAGGCGGCCGTGACGGTCCGGAAGCCGTAGCCGTACAGCGTCTCCAGCTCGGCCCGGAACTGGGCCGGCGTCTGGTCGTAGTCGCCTCTCGGCCGGGCGAGCAGCTGGTGGTACATCAGCACCGGCACGGCGCCGAGCTCATCGGCGTGGACGCTCGCCGGGTCGACCGCCGGAGTCGTCGGGACAGGCGTGCTGGCGACCGGCGACGGGGTCGTGGGGCGCAGGCTGGGCACCGGCGTCGCGGTCCGCGCCGGACCTTGACAGGCACCTGACAGAAGGGCAGCAACTGCCATAGCCAGGACATGCCATCTGTAGCCTCGCCTCACCGGACCGACCTCCGCTGCTCGCCCCCGGAGCAGTCTGGCCCACCCCTCTGACCTGGAAGCGAGCACCCACCTGTGAGCCGCCTGGCCCGTCCTGCCGTCATCGTCGC
>JAYTHS010000548.1:0-2412 GCA_043732345.1 Frankiales bacterium
GACGGGCCTCGGTGGTGATCCGGTCGGCCAGTTCGCGGCGGTTGCGCTGGCGGCTGTTCTCCATAGGCTGACAGTAGACGAGAGCAGTGCTCTTGACACAAGCACTGCTCTGGGCGGACAGTGCACTCACCGAGAGCGGTGCTCTTGCAAAAGACGGAGGTCGTGATGGGAATTCACGTGGTGGTCGGTCGGGGACCGGTGGGCAACGGCGTCGCGAAGGAACTGCTGCGCCACGGGCACGAGGTGGTGCAGGTCAGCCGGCGCGGGGGCGCGGTGCCGGGCGCGCGGCCGGTGGCGCAGGACGCGGGCGACGGGCCGGCCCTGTCGGCGCTGAGCGCCGGGGCGGACGCGCTCTACAACTGCGCGAACCCGGCGTACGACCAGTGGGCGACGGCGTGGCCACCGATCGCGGCGGCGTTGCTGCACGCCGCCCGGAAGTCGGGGGCGGGGCTGGTGACGATGGGCAACCTCTACCCGTACGGACCGGTGGACCGCCCGATGACCGAGGACCTGCCCGACGTCGGGACGGGCACGAAGGCCCGGGTGCGCGCGGCCATGTGGCGCGAGGCGCTGGCCCTGCACCGGGAGGGCGCCCTGCGGGCCACCGAGGCCCGCGCCTCCGACTTCTACGGCCCCGGGGTCGTCGACACGGGGCTGCTCGCCTCGCGCGCCGTCCCGCCGCTGCTCAAGGGCAAGCGGGTCAGGGTGATGGGCGACCCCGACGCCCCGCACACCTTCAGCTACGTCCCCGACGTCGCCCGGATCCTCTCCGCCCTCGGCACGGACAACCGGTCGTGGGGACGCGTGTGGCACGTGCCGTCCGCCGAACCGGTGTCGCAGCGACAAGCGCTGGTCCGGATGGCCGAGCTCGCCGGCGCCCCCGCGGCCCGGGTCGGCCGGCTCCCCGACGTCGTCCTGCGCGTCGCCGGCGTGGCGGTCCCGCTGCTGAAGGAGCTGCAGGAGACGGCCTACCAGCGGACCCGGCCGTACGTCCTGGACAGCAGTGCCGCACAGGCGATGTTCGGCCTGACCCCTACCCCGCTGGACGAGGGCCTTGCGGCGACGGCGGCCTGGTGGCGGGGGAATGCGTCCGCGACGTCTGGTGCTGTGTAATTATGTAAGCACAACAACGAGAGAACAGGAGGTGCCCCATGAGGCACCCACATCACACCACCGGGCGCCAGGCGCCCGACGACGTCCGCCGCGGTCGCGGCACGGGCGGCGGACCCGGACGCGGTCCGGGCCCCGAGGGTCGACGCGGATCGAAGGACAACGACGCCCCGTCCGCGGACGGCGTGGCCGGTTGGTTCACCGGCCGGCTTCCCGACGACTGGGGGCCGCCGCGGCTCGAGGTCGACCGCGACGAGATCATGGTCCTGCTGACGGTGCCCGCCCCCGAGGTCGAGGACGGGGCCTCCGAGGCCGACGTCGCCGCAGCCGAGGCCGGGCGGATCACCCGCTGGCGTGAGGAGACCCGCGACGAGCGGGTCACGATCGCCCGCGAGGCCGAGCACCGCTATGGCCGCAAGGTCGCCTGGGGCGCGAGCTCCGGCGGCACCGACCAGCTGTTCACCCACCTGTCGGTCCCGGTCATGACGCGGCTGCGCCAGCCGGACCGCCAGGTTCTCGACACCCTGGTCGACAGCGGGGTGGCCCGCAGCCGAGCCGAGGCGCTCGCCTGGTGCGTCCGCCTCGTCGGCCGCAACGCCGACAGTTGGCTCGCCGAGCTGCGGGAGGCCATGCAGGCCGTCCAGAAGGTTCGCGACGCGGGCCCTGCCAGTTAGCCCAGCCGGTCCCGCCACTGCGTCCGCCCGTGCTCCACGTCCACGTGGTCAGCCGGGCGGACGCAGTGCGTCGTACGACCGTCCGCGCGCGGTCCGTCCGCCGAGGTCGCGCGTTCGGCGCGTCAGTGCCGATAGACGATGAGCGAGACGGCCACGTAGTGGCAGAAGAAGGCTGCGAGGGTGAAGGCGTGGAAGACCTCGTGGAAGCCGAACCAGATCGGCGAAGGATCGGGTCGCTGCAGGCCGTAGACGACCGCTCCGCAGCTGTAGAAGGCGCCGCCGGTCAGCAGCAGCACCAGGACCGCGACGCCGCCGTGCTGCAGCACCTGGGGGACGATCACCACGGCGATCCAGCCCAGCGTCAGGTAGAGCCCGACGAAGACCCAGCGCGGCGGGGTGCGCACCGCGTTGCGGGCGACGATGCCCCCGAGTGCACCGCCCCACACCACGGCGAACAGGACGTTGCGCAGCGTCCCGTCCAGCAGCAGTAGCAGGAACGGCGTGTACGTGCCGGCGATCAGGACGAAGATCATCGAGTGGTCCAGCCGCGACATGACGGACCTGCCCGTCGCCGACCAGCGGCCGCGGTGGTAGGCCGCCGACGTGCCGAACAGCAGCACCTGCGACC
>JAYTHS010000549.1:0-2401 GCA_043732345.1 Frankiales bacterium
TGTCGGACGGGGAGCGCACGTCGTACGCCGCCCGTCGGTGCGCAGACCTGGCGGGCACGCTGGACCTGCGCGGCCCCACGGGACGGATCCGGATGTCGGTGACGTCCAGCGGCTACAGCGAGAAGGCCGGGCAAGTCTCGCTCACGGTCGGCCGGCTGGAGTGCGAGCTCACAGGGTCGGTCGACCTGTCCCGGGTCGCCTCCCTGCAGGTGCAGAACGGGTGGGATGGCGCCGGCATCGGCTGGCACGAGATCACGGCCGTCGGCACGGGTGTCTCCCTGAAGGACTCGCCGTTCCCGCAGACCTCGATCAGCAACGAGCTGCGCCGCTACCCCAACAACCTGCTCGCCTCACCCCTGGACGTGCGGGACGGCACCGTGCAGACCAGCCCGGGGGCAGGAGAATCGACGTACGCCCTCGCCAAGCGGCTCCCGGTCGCCGGGCCCGCCGTACGGGCGTTGAACGACCTCGCGACGACGTTCAACGAGACCGTGGGGCGCAAGCACCTCACGGTGGGCGTCGGGCTGCTGGCCGTCCTGCTGTCGCTGGCCCTAGGCGCCGGGCACGCCTTCCTGCCCGGCCACGGCAAGACGATCATGGCGGCCTACCTGGTGGGGCGCCGCGGGCGGCTGCGTGACGTGGTCACCGTCGGGGCCACGGTCACCCTGACGCACACCGCGGGTGTCCTGCTCCTCGGGCTGGCGATCACAACGTCAGCGTCGTTCGCGCCGACCCTCGTCGAGCAATACCTCGGGATCATCTCCGGACTCATCGTTGCCGGTGTCGGGGTAGGCCTGCTGGTGTCGGCCCTGCGCCGGCGGTCACGCACCTCCGTCGTCACCTCCCTGCAGCAGGTCCCTGTGGCCGCCGGCACGGTCGCGCAGGTCGCCGCAGACCCCGACGGGCGCGGCACGGTGGCCCTGCTGGACGCACCCGCACACACGCCCCACGACCACCCGCACGACTACGACCACCCCCACGACCACCCCCACGACCAAGACCACCCCCACGACCACGACCACCCCCACGACCACCCCGACGACCACGACCACCCCGACGACCACGACTACCCCCACGACCACGGCGCAGCCGGTCACCGCCACGGCCTGCTCGGCAGGGCGCACAGCCACCACCCCGCCGACCAGCGCTTCTCCCGCGGCGGCCTCGTCGGCCTCGGCATCGCCGGCGGGCTGGTGCCGAGCCCGTCCGCGCTGCTGGTCCTGCTCGCCGCGACGGCCCTGGGCCGGACCGTCTTCGGCGTCGTGCTCGTCCTGGGCTACGGCCTGGGCATGGCGGGAGCGCTGACCCTCGCCGGGCTCCTGCTCGTCAAGCTGCGCTCCCAGCTTGACCGCTTCGCCAGCGGCCCCCGGCTCGCCCGCGCCGAGCGGCTGCTCGCCCTGCTGCCGGTTCTCACGGCTTTGCTCGTTCTGGCCGTTGGCACGCTGCTCACCCTGCGGGCCGTCGGCGGCACGCTGTGACGACGCGGTGAAGCGAAGCACTCAGGTCCTCGCCACGGCCGGGACGGTCGTCGCGCTGTCGGTCGGCCTGCTCGTCGCGGGCTCGCTCGGCGGCCGTCCCACCGGGACCGCGGAGCGCACCGGCCAGCCGCCGTCAGCCCAGACCGCCGATCCCCTGACCCAGGCCATCGAGATCATTCAGGCCCGTCTCAGGACGACCCCGACGGACTTCGCCGCCTGGGCCGCGCTCGCCGTCGACTACGTCGCCCAGGCCAAGGCGACCGTCAACCCTTCGTACTACCTCAAGGCCGAGGGCGCGGTCGAGAAGTCACTCGCCCTCGACCGCAAGACCAACGACCAGGGGTTCCAGGCCCTGGCGGCCGTGAAGAACAGCGAGCACGACTTCTACACCGCCGAGAAGGCCGCCCGGGCCGGCATCGCGATCAACGCCTACAACAGCACGGTGTACGGCGCGCTCGGTGACGCCCTGACCCAGACTGGCCGGTACGACGAGGCCGCGAAGGCCATCGACCGGATGAACCAGCTGCTGCCCGGCGTACCGGCGTTCACCCGCGCCAGCTACGTCTTCGAGCTGCGCGGCGACACCCCGAGCGCCAAGGCCGCTCTGGACCGGGCCCTGTCCGACGCGACGACGGCCTCCGACAAGGCGTTCGCGCAGAACTACCTCGGCGAGCTGGCCCTCAACTACGGCGGGAACGCCGCAGCGGCCCTCCAGCACTACGAGGCCGGGCTGGCCACCGTACCCACCGACTCCTCGCTGCAGGCCGGCCGTGCGAAGGCTCTGGCTGCTCTGGGCCGCACCCCCGAAGCTGTCGCGGCGTACCGAAAGGTCGTGGCCGACGTCCCCCAGCCCCAGTACGTGCTGGAGCTTGGCGAGCTCGAGGAGTCCCTCGGGATGGCCGATGCGCAGACGCAGTACAAGC
>JAYTHS010000550.1:0-8138 GCA_043732345.1 Frankiales bacterium
ACCGAGCCGGTCGCGAGCAGCACGTGGCGGGCCTCGATGCGGCGCCCGTCAACCTCGACCGCGGTGGGGCTGACGAGTCGGCCGGTGCCCTGGACGACCTCGATCTTGCGGGACGCCACCAGCCCGGTCAGGCCTTTGTAGAGGCCGTCCACGACCTTGCCCTTGTAGGCGTTGACGGCGGTGATGTCGACGGACTCGAAGGTCCCGTTGACGCCGAACTGCGCGGCCTCCTTGATGACGTCGACCGTCTCGGCGGAGTGCAGCAACGCCTTGGTGGGGATGCATCCACGGTGCAGGCAGGTGCCTCCGACCTTGTCCTTCTCGACCATGACCACCGTCATGCCGAGCTCGGCGGCGCGCAGCGCAGCCGCGTAGCCGCCGCTCCCTCCACCGAGGATGACGAGGTCGACGAGGCCGACCTGGGAAGCGGGGTCGGGCTGGCTCATGGATTGCTCCCTTGCGTGGACGGACGGCGGCGGCCTGCCGTCTGGCATCCTTCCACCCGCTGGGTACAGGTCGCGCATGCCCCCGCCTTGTTCCCGGCGAGGGCGCAGGGGGTGGGTATGGGCATCAGGGATAGGCTGCGCCGGGGGCGTCCGGGCACGCTGCGGGGCGCCCGCAACGAGGATGTCGAGCATCTCGAGGCCTTCGCGGCCAACCGTCGAGGCGTCGAGGGGTTCGTCGAGCCGCAGACGCCGACGACCGCCATAACGCTCGTGCTCGTGGCTGGCGACGGCGAGTGGACCCGCCGTCGGGTGGCTTCCCGCGAGGCGGCTTTCGATCTGAGCCGACGCCTCGCCGTCCCGGTGTACGACGTGGCAGCCACCGGCTACCCGTCACGGATGCGGGCCTGGACCGCTGCCCGCAAGTCCGCCGGCGAGCCCCGGTCCCAGTAGCCCCGGCTAGGAGCCTGGGTCGGTATTCCAAAACCCCACATTTCGAGGGCACATGTGGTGTACCCAGGTGACCCCGACCTCATGATGTTGTGGTCCGGTCACCTCTAATCCGATTTCGGACCCACGCTCTTAGGGCCTCACGGCGTACCGGGGCGGTGGGTGCCGGCCTTGTGACCCTTCCCGCCCTTCGGGGCCTTGCCAGCCTTGGGTGCCTTAGCCGGCCGGGTCGACCTGATGTGCCGGGCGGCGTGCGTGGGGGTCGCTGCGGGCGCAGGAACGGCGTCCTCGGTCCCGGTGGGCTCGGGGCTCTCCGTGCCGTCGGTCGGGTGGTCAGCCTTGCCGCAGCCGGAGCGGGCGGCAGCGGAGACGGCCGCTCCGTGACCCCGCCCCCTGGCCGCGCTGTGGGCGACCGAGGAGACGTAGGCGCCGTGGTTCGGCAGGTCCGTCGGGCAGACCGACGGGCTACCAGGAGCAGGAGGCGAGACGACCGGCACGTCGCCGGTCCCCGGCTTGGTCGGCTCCGTGGCGGCGGGGTCGGGGGTCGTGGTGCTGCTCGTCTGAGGCTCCGGGGTGGCGGAGGGGTCGGTCGACTCCGGGGTGGCGCTGCCGCCGGGAGTGGGGCTGTCCGCAGTCGTGACGACATCGGTGCTGTCAGCCACGGGGGAGAAGCCCGCCGCACCGCCGGTGGCGGCTCCGCCGACCGCGACGGCCGCGATGAGGAGGCCGGCGATCTTCGCCTTGGCGGCGGCGACTCTGAGCGCCTTGCTGAGCAGGGCCCTGTCGAGCATGGTCGGTCCTCCGGGACGGTGGCGTTGTCCAGTCTGTCTCGACCCCCCCCGGCCCACAGCAGGACCGATCAGGTGAACGGTCTATCCCGCGAGCTCCTCGAGCAGCTGCACGAAGGTCCGCACTGCAGCGCCGGTGCCGCCCGGGTGGGTGTAGCCGTACGCCGCACCAACGTTGTAGGCGGGACCCGCGATGTCCAGGTGGGCCCAGCGCGTTCCCTCGGTGACGAACTCCTGCAGGAACAGGCCCGCCGTGAGCATCCCGCCCTCGCGCGGCCCCGTGTTGACCATGTCGGCGATCTCCGAGTCCAGGCCCTTACGCAGCTCGGCGGGCAGCGGCATCGGCCACATGGACTCGCCCGCCGTACCGGCGGCGGCGACCACGTGGGTCCGCAGCTCGTCGTCGTTGCCCATGACTGCCGACGTGCGGGCCCCGAGCGCGACGAGCTGGGCGCCGGTGAGCGTCGCGACGTCGATGACGACGTCGGGGGCGTCCTCGCAGGCGCGGGCGATCGCGTCGCCCAGGATCAGGCGTCCCTCGGCGTCGGTGTTGTTGACCTCGATTCGCTTGCCGCCGCGCATGTGCAGCACGTCCGAGGGGCGGATCGCCGTACCGCTGGGCATGTTCTCGGCCATCGGGACCCACGCCTCGACGTTGACGCGGAGTCCGAGCTCGGCGGTCGCGGTCACGGCGGCGATGACGGCCGCAGCCCCGCCCATGTCGGATTTCATGTCCTCCATCCCGGCGGCGGGCTTGATGGAGATGCCGCCGGAGTCGAAGGTGATGCCCTTGCCGATGAGCGCCACCGTCGTTGTCGCACCCTCGCCGCGGTAGGACAGGTGCACCAGCCGGGGCGGGTTGACCGAGCCCTGGCCGACGCCGAGGATGCCCCCGAAGCCGCCCTTCTTGAGCGCCTTCTCATCCAGCACCTCGACCTCTACGCCGGCCGCGCCGGCGTGGTCCCTCGCGGCTGCGGCGAGCTCGACCGGGTGCAGGTGGCTCGGCGGGGTGTTGACAAGGTCGCGGGCGAGGTGGACGGCCCGACAGACGACCTCGGCCCGGCGCACGACGGGGGTGGCGGCCCTGCCGAGCCCGGTCGCGACGGTCAGCGTGGAGACGGGTGCCTTCTGGGCGGCCAGCGAAGTCTGCCGGAAGCCGGTGAAGGCGTAGGCGCCGAGCAGTGCGCCCTCACAGACCGCGCGCAGCGAGGTCTCGTCCTGCGTCGGCAGGGCCAGCACGGCGGAGGCGGACCCGGCGAGCGCTCGAACAGCAGCCCCGGTCGCGCGGCGCAGCACCTCGGGGTCGACCCTCCCGGGAGCGCCCAGCCCGACGGCGACGACGACGGCGGCCCGGGTCGCCCCGAGGCTGGCAAGGGTCGTGACCTCCTCGGCCGCACCGGTCGCCCCGAGGCCGGCCAGCGCCGGCAGCAGGGCCTTGCCGAAGGCGGCGGCGACGCTCTCGCTGCCGGGCGCGAGCACGAGGCCGCGCGGCCCCTTGTGGACACCGACGACCACGGCGTCGGACTTGACGGTGGCGGCAGGCTTGGCAGTCACGGCGAGGCTGGTCACGCCGCGGATTGTAGCGGGCAGGATGGGCCTCGTGAGCGTCATGCAGTGGGTCGCGGACCGGGTCCCGTCGTTGGTGGTGCACCTGGATGCTGCGGCGTGCGGCCGCCCCTCGGAGGCGGTGCTGGCGGAGGTCGCAGGGCACGCCCGGCTGGAGGCCGAGCGGGGCGGCTACGTCGCCGAGGTGCTGGCCGACGACCGGGTCGCGCAGGGTCGGGCGGCGCTCGGGGCACTGGTCGGGCTGGCCGGTCAGGACGTCGTGCTCGGTGAGAGCGGCGGCAGCCAGTTCGCCACGCTGCTCGACGCGTGGCCCCTGGAACGCGGTGCCCGGGTCGGCACGGTCGCCGGCGAGTACGGCGGGAACGCCCGTGTCCTGCGGGACCGTGCCTCGCGGCGCGGCTGGCAGCTCGTGCTGCTCGAGACCGACGAGCTGGGGCGTGTCACCGCCGTACCGGCAGGCTTGGACCTGTTGACCCTGCCGCAGGTGGCGAGCCAGCGGGGCGTCGTGCAGCCGGTCGGGGACCTGCTCGCGACGGGCACCCCTGTGCTGCTGGACGTGGCCCAGTCCGCCGGCCAGACCGCCGTCTCGGCCGGCGCGGCGGCGTATGTCGGGACCAGCCGCAAGTGGCTCTGCGGCCCCCGCGGCGTGGGATGGGCAGCCGTCGACCCGGCCTGGCACGCTCGCCTCGCCGACCCCCCGACGCTGGGCCCGACGGCCTTCGCCGACCTGCGTCGGCTGGACACGACCGAGACGCATGTGGCGGGGCGGGTCGGGCTGGCCCTTGCGGTCCGGACCTGGACGCCGGCGCTGCTGCCGGTCCTGCAGGCCGCCGCGCAGGCCGCCCGGGTGCTGCTGGACGGCGCCGGCGGGTGGCGCGTGCTCGAGCCGTTGACGGAGCCGACGGGCATCACGACGCTGCGCCACGCCGATGCCGACCCGGTCGCCGTCCGCGCAGCGCTGCTGGCGGACGACCTGCTCGTCAGCGCCGTGCCGATCACCCGCGCCGACGACCTGGACGCCCCCCTGTTGCGCGTCTCGACCGCGGCCTGGACGACCCCCGGCGACCTGGAGCGGCTGGCTGCGGCCCTGCACACGATCACGGGCTAGGTTCCGAGACCGTGGACATCCTGCGCACGAGCCCCCTGCACGCCCGGCACGTCGCCCTGGGCGCCAAGCTTGCCGACTTCGGTGGCTGGGAGATGCCCATCGAGTACCCCGGTGGCGGCGTCCTGAAGGAGCACCAGGCCGTTCGTGAGGCCGTGGGGGTCTTCGACGTCAGCCACCTGGGCAAGGGCGTCGTCCGCGGCCGCTCCGCCGAGGGGGTCAGCGCCCTGGACTTCGTCAACGCCCGCCTCACCAATGACCTGCGGCGGGTCGGTAGCGGGCAGGCGCAGTACACGCTGTGCTGCGACCGGGACTCCGGCGGCGTCGTCGACGACCTGATCGCCTACGTGCGCAGCGAGGACGAGGTCTTCCTCATCCCCAACGCCGCGAACACCTCGGCCGTGGTGGGGCTGCTGGCGGCCGACGCCCCGGACGGGATCGAGGTGCAGGACCTGCACACGACCCTCGCGGTCATCGCCGTGCAGGGCCCGCGCAGCGCCAAGCTCGTCGGGATGCTCGGGCTGCCGACCGACCACGACTACATGAGCTTCAGCCACGGTGGGATGACGGTCTGCCGCACTGGTTACACCGGCGAGCTCGGCTACGAGCTGCTGCCCGCGTGGGACGACGCCTCCGCCGTCTGGGACGAGCTGCTCGACAAGGGCCAGTCGCTGGGCGTCCTGCCGTGCGGCCTGGGGTCGCGCGACACGCTGCGCACCGAGATGGGCTACCCGCTGCACGGCCAGGACCTGTCCCTGTCCATCACGCCGGTGCAGGCCCGGTCCGGCTGGGCCGTCGGCTGGGACAAGCCCGAGTTCTGGGGCCGCGAGGCGCTGCTCGCGGAGCGGGCGGCCGGCCCCGCCCGCTCGCTCTGGGGTCTGCTCGCGCAGGACCGGGGGATCCCGCGCAGCCACATGCAGGTACGCCGGGGGGATCGCGTCGTCGGCGAGGTCACCAGCGGGACGTTCTCCCCGACCCTGCGTCAGGGCATCGGTTTGGCGCTGTTGGAGTGGGGGACCTCCGAGGGTGACGAGGTCACCGTCGACGTGCGCGGCCGGACCTCGGTGATGTCGGTCGTCCGCCCGCCGTTCGTCCCGAGCCACGTTCGGTGACCCCCGACCGGGTGCTGCTCGTCGGCATGATGGGCGCCGGCAAGACCACGGTGGGAACGGCCCTGGCCGTCCGCCTGGGCTGTGGGTACGTCGACAACGATGCCCTGCTGCAGCGCACGTGCGGCCTGCCGGGGCCCGAGCTGCTCGCACAGCGCGGGACGGAGGCCCTGACCGAGGCCGAGTCGCAGGTCCTGACGCTGCAGCTCGGGATGCCCGGTCCGCTGGTCGCCGGGATCGCCGGCGGCGTGGTCCTGCGGGAAGCTGACCGTGACCGCATCGCCGGCGCCGGCTGCCATGTCGTCTGGCTGCGCGCCACGATCGCCGTGCTTGCCAGGCGGGTCGGGGACGGCGCCGATCGGGCCCGGCTCGGCGACGACCCGGTGGGCGCCCTTCGGGTTCTGGCCGCTGAGCGCAACCCGTTCTACGCCCAGCTCGCCGACCAGGTCGTCGACGTCGACGCCCTCCCGGTCGGCGCCGTGACGAGGGCGATCGAGGCCGAGCTCACCCCAGACCTGCAGCACTGACGACCAGCACGACCGTCGTGGCGAGCTCCACGAGGGCGCCCAGGACGTCCCCGGTGAGCCCCCCCACCCGCCGTACGGCGTGGGTGCGCAGGCCCCGCGACAGGGCCAGGGCCAGCAGGACCGCCGTAAAGGGCAGCAGCAGCCCGGCCACGGTGGTAACCGGGCCGAGCTGCGCGAGGCCGACCGCTCCCGCGAGCAGCCCCACCGTCCAGGTCACCACGACCCCGCGACGGACCGTCGTGGCGACCAGGGCGCCGAGGCCGTCGGGGGTGGCGGGCGGGGTCGCCCGGCAGGCGGCGGTCACCGAGAGCCGGCCGGTCGCGACCGCCAGCAGCAGCGACTCGCTGCCCCTTCCGTGCTGCACGCAGGCGAGCAGGGCCGCAACCTGGACGAGCAGGGTCAGGACGACCGCCGCCACGCCGAGCGGGCCGACGTCCGGCGCCTTCATGACCGCCCGGGTGCCCGCCGGGTCGCGGTAGGACGCCAGCCCGTCGGTCAGATCGGCCAGCCCGTCCAGGTGCAGTCCGCGGGTGCCCAGGGCCAGCACGGCGACGGCGAGGGCGCAGGGCAGCAGCGGTAGGCCGTCGCCGAGCAGCAGGCGGCTGCCGACCAGGACGGCCGTCGCAGGCAGCGCGAGCAGCAGGCCGACCAGCGGCGCGAGCTCCATCGCCCGGCCGGCGGTCGTGCGGTCCAGGTGAGCGGGACCCCGGACCGGGGCGACGGTCAGGGTCGTCAGGGCCAGCCGGAGGCCGTCGGTGGACCTCACCGCAGCCGGCGCGGCTGTCCCGCCACGACCTGCACGACCTCGTCCGCGCGGTCGGCGAGCGCTGTCGCTGCCCGCCCGAGTAGGTCTGCGAAGACCCGCCCCGCCCGGGTGGTCGGGACCACCCCGCCGCCCACCTCGGGGCTCACGAGCACCACCTGCGCCCGGGTGGCGGACCACGCGTCCGCCAGCTGTGCGAGCGCGTCGTCGAAGATACTGCGTACGTCGGGGGAGTCCCAGTGGCCGTCCAGGACCCCGACGAGCCACAGCCCGAGGTCATCCACGAGCACCGGGCCGCGCTGCTCGCGCAGCATCCCGGCGACGTCACCGGTCTCGACCGTGCGCCACCCGGCGGGGCGGCGGGCGGCGTGGCGGGCCACGCGCTCGGCCCAGTCGTCGTCCCCGGGACGGGGTGGGGCGGTGGCGACGTAGACGACGTCACCACGGACGAGAGACTCGGCGTGTGCGGACTTCCCGCTGCTCTGCCCGCCGAGCACGAGGGTCCGGTGGCCGCCGGCGGTGTCCAGGACGTCGCCATCGCGGGCCGCGCTCGCGCCGTAGGACCGGAGCAGTTCGTCGAGCCGGTCTGGGGCCGGGTTGCCGTGGCCGAGGTGGATCGCGACGACCTGCGTCCTCGAGGTCACGGCGCCCACCGCCCGCAGCTGCTCGACCTGGGCTGGCCAGTCCGCGAGCGACAGGTGCGTCGCCTGTGCGCTGCCCGTCAGCTCGAGCAGCACCAGGTCGTAGGCCCGGTCGCGGGCCTGTTCGACCGTCGCCGCGGGCAGCACGCCGGTGTCGGTCGCCCACAGCAACCGGCCGCCGTCGGGGCCGGTCACGTCAAACAGGACGGCGCCGTCGGGATGGTGGGCCTCGAGCACCCCGACCGTGTAGCCCGCGAGCAGGTGCTGCCCACCCGGGACCGCTCTGACCGCGGTGGTCGCGGCGTCCAGTGGGGCGTCGTCGAGCACGGCCTGCGGTGCGAGCAGGGTGAGCGGCCCGGCTCCGGCCCAGGTCCGCCAGGGCCAGCCCGAGGCGGTGTGGTGATCGGCGTGTCGGTGGGTCACCAGGGCCAGCTGCACCCCGGCCAGCGACACCCCGTGGCGCAGCGCCGCCCTCGGCGCCTCAGGACCGAGCTCGAGCAGCAGCCGGTCGTCGACGAGCGCCGCGGTCTGCCCGCGCACGACGCCCTGCTCCAGCGCCGACCGGCAGGACCCACACGCGCACCATGGGTTGGGCCAGCCGTCAGCAGCCCCCGAGCCCAGCATCCGCACTCGCACGCCGATAGCCTGCCAGCACCTGCTTCGAGAGGACCGGCGATGACCTGGCTGTGGCGCTACGAAGGACCCGCGGGCGAACCCGTCGAGCTCACCGATGGTCCCGAGCAGGA
>JAYTHS010000551.1:0-2389 GCA_043732345.1 Frankiales bacterium
GCCTCGGCGGAGGCGAAGCCGGGCTCGTTCGCCAACCACGTGTCGGGTACGTCGGACAGCACGGCGTCGAGCAGCTCGCGGGTCACCTGCGGAGCCATCAGCGCCTCGGCCTCCGATCGGGCGGTGGCCTGCTCGGTCAGCACGTGACCCGCTGCGTCGTAGGAGGTCCCGATGCTGCCCGCGGCCCGGGGCCAGGCGTGGTGGAACACGAGGCACGCCCCGTGGTCGATGAGGTGCAGCTGCCGGTGCCACATCAGCAGGTTGGGGTTGCGCCAGCTCCGGTCAACGTTGCTGACCAGCGCGTCGAACCACAGCACCCGCGAGGCGAGGAGCGGGTCGAGCCGGTGCGCCTCCGGGTCGAACCCGAGGGCCCCGGGCAGGAAGTCCAGGCCCAGGTTGAGGCCACCGCTGGCCTTGAGCAGGTCCTGGACCTCCTCGTCGGGCTCGGAGCGACCCAGCTGCGGGTCGACCTCGACGAGGACGAGCTCGGGCACCGGCAGGTCCAGCGCCCGCGCGAGGCCGGCGCAGACGACCTCGGCGACCAGCGCCTTGCGGCCCTGGCCGGCCCCGACGTACTTCACGACGTAGGTGCCGAGGTCGTCGGCTTCCATCAGGCCGGGCAGTGAGCCGCCCTCGCGCAGGGGGGTGACGTAGCGCGTCGCCGTGACCGTCCGGAGCACGTCGCGAAGGCTAGCGGCGGGGGCGGGCTCTGCTCACGGCGTTGCGCAGCGCGCCGCGGTTGGCCGGGGTGTCCAGGCGCTGCCGGGCCTGGTGGAGCAGCTCCTGCCCGCGCTGACTCTGCGCGAAGGTGATCGCCGCGCCCAGCAGTCCTGCTCGTCTCCTTCGCATGCGGCGCTCCTACCTCTGGAGGGCGCTGGTGAACCCCGATAGCCTGGGGTCATGTCCCGCACGGCTCTGGTGGAGCGCACGACCAAGGAGAGCGACGTCCGCGTCGAGCTCGACCTCGACGGCTCCGGTCAGGCCCAATCCGACACCGGCGTCCCGTTCTTCGACCACATGGTCAGTCAGCTGGGGCGGCACGGGGGCTTCGACCTCACGGTCTGCACCCGGGGGGACCTTGAGGTCGACGCGCATCACACGGTCGAGGACACCTCGCTGGCGATCGGGCAGGCCCTGAAGGAGGCGCTCGGCGACAAGGCCGGGATCCGGCGCTTCGGCGATGCGCTCGTGCCGCTGGACGAGTGCCTGGTGCAGGCCGCGGTCGACCTGTCCGGTCGGCCCTACCTGGTGCACAACGAGCCGGACATGGTCGAGCTGATCGGGTCCTTCGACACGACGCTGACCAGGCACATCTGGGAGAGCTTTGTCGCCACCTCCGGGATTGCGCTGCACGTGCGGGTCCTGTCGGGGCGCAACGCGCACCACGTCGTGGAGGCGCAGTTCAAGGCCGTCGCGCGGGCGCTGCGGACCGCCACCGAGCTGGACCCCCGCGTGACGGGAGTGCCCTCCACCAAGGGCGTGCTCTAGGTGGTCTGGGCGCTCTACCTGCTGTTCCTCGCGGGTGGCTTCACCGGCTGTGTGAAGGCCTTCCGACTGCTGCGCAGGCCTTCTCGACCACCTGATCACCGGCCGGGCTGGCACGAGGACCTGCCGTGACCGTCGTCGTCCTGGACTACGGGTCGGGCAACCTGCGGTCCATGGAGAGGGCGCTGCAGCGGGTCGGCGCCGACGTCGTCGTCACCAAGGACGTCACGGCCGCGCTGAACGCCGACGGCCTCGTGGTGCCGGGCGTCGGAGCGTTCGCCGCCTGCATGCGCGGCCTGAACGCCGTCCGGGGCGGCACCGTCATCTGGGACCGGCTGCGCAAGAGACGCCCGGTACTGGGGGTGTGCGTCGGGATGCAGGTGCTGTTCGAGCGGGGTCTGGAGCACGGCGTGACGACCGAGGGGCTCGGCATCCTGGCCGGTGATGTCACCCGGCTCGAGGCGTCCGTCGTGCCGCACATGGGGTGGAACACCGTCGCCGTCCCGCCCGGGTCGGCGCTGTTCGCCGGGGTGGGGTCCGAGCGCTTCTACTTCGTGCACTCCTACGCCGCCCGCGAGGTCGAGGACACCCTGGTGACCACCGCGACGCACGGGGAGACCTTCGCCGCCGCCGTCGAGCGGGGCGTGCTGTCTGCGACCCAGTTCCACCCCGAGAAGTCCGGCGACGCTGGCGCCCACCTGCTGGAGAACTGGCTGCGGTCGCTGTCGTGAGCAAGGAGCGCGCCCGGGCTCGCGAGACCCGGCTGCAGGCGCGGGCGATCGAGGTCGAGCAGGCCGCCCGGCGACAGGCCCGTCGCGACCGTCGGGCCGCCCTCGTGCCCGCCCTGCCCGTGCGCCGCCGCCGGCGGTATGGCGCGCTGCCCACCGTCGTCCTGGCCCGCCTC
>JAYTHS010000552.1:0-2377 GCA_043732345.1 Frankiales bacterium
AGGCTGACCACGACCCCGATCTGCCACGTCCCCTGCCCGACCAGCCCGACGAACCCGTCGCCGATGAGCACCCCGAGAGCGACCCCGACCGCCAGCTCCGCCGTACGACGGAGGCGCTGACCGGCCCGCAGGCCGAGCGCCACGATGGCCGCGACGCTGGCGAAGAACGGGCGCGGATGGCCCAGCACGTGCACCGAGAACGCCCATGCCACCGCGGCCGCGAGACCGCACTGCGCGACCGACCAGGCCCCGGCGCGCACCCGGGCCAGGGCCTGCCGTCCCTGGCTCCGGGCGTCCACCCCCCGAGCCTAGGCTGGATCCATGCCTGACTTCGTCTACACCGACCTGCTGCCCCTCGGGCCCGACGAGACGCCCTACCGGCTGCTGACGACCGAGGGCGTGTCAACCGTCGAGGCCACCGGGCGGACGTTCCTGCAGGTGTCGGGCGAGGCACTGAGACTGCTTGCCGCCACCGCGATGCGCGACATCTCGCACCTGCTCCGCCCTGCCCACCTGGCCCAGCTCCGGCGGATCATGGACGACCCCGAGGCGTCGCCGAACGACCGCTTCGTGGCACTGGACCTGCTCAAGAACGCCAACATCGCGGCCGGCGGCATCTTGCCGATGTGCCAGGACACCGGTACGGCGATCGTCATGGGCAAGCGCGGGCAGACCGTCCTGACCGACGGGCACGACGAGGAGCACCTGTCGCGCGGCATCTTCGACGCCTACACGACGCTGAACCTGCGCTACTCGCAGCTCGCCCCGCTGACCATGTGGGAGGAGGAGAACACCGGGACCAACCTGCCGGCGCAGATCGAGCTCTACGCGACGGCCTACGACTCCTACGAGTTCCTGTTCATGGCCAAGGGCGGCGGCTCCGCGAACAAGTCGTTCCTGTTCCAGGAGACCAAGGCCGTCCTCAACGAGGCGGCGATGATGCGCTTCCTCGAGGAGAAGGTGCGCGGCCTCGGGACCGCGGCCTGCCCGCCGTACCACCTCGCGATCGTCGTCGGCGGAACCTCCGCGGAGCTCGCGCTCAAGACGGCGAAGTACGCCAGCGCCCACTACCTGGACGCGCTGCCGACCTCGGGATCTGCTGCGGGGCAAGGGTTCCGCGATCTCGACCTCGAGCTGGCCGTCCACGAGATGACGGCTCGGCTGGGCATCGGCGCGCAGTTCGGCGGAAAGTACTTCTGCCATGACGTCCGCGTGGTGCGGCTGCCCCGGCACGGTGCGTCCTGCCCCGTCGCCATCGCGGTGTCCTGCTCCGCGGACCGACAGGCCCGGGCCCGCATCGACGCCTCGGGCGTGTGGCTGGAGGAGCTCGAGACCGACCCGGCGTCCTACCTGCCCGACTTGGTCGAGGAGCCGGGCGAGGTCGTGCACGTCGACCTGTCCCGCCCGATGGCCGAGATCCGGGCGCTGCTGTCGACGTTGCCGGTGAAGACCAGGCTGTCGCTGTCCGGCCCGCTGGTCGTCGCCCGCGACATCGCGCACGCCAAGATCAGCGCCCTGCTCGACGCCGGCGAGCCGATGCCGGCGTACCTGCGCGAGATGGCCGTCTACTACGCCGGGCCGGCCAAGACCCCGGTCGGCATGGCGTCGGGGTCCTTCGGGCCGACGACTGCCGGGCGGATGGACTCGTACGTCGAGCGGTTCCAGGCGGCCGGCGGGTCCCTGGTGATGCTGGCCAAGGGCAACAGGTCGACGGCGGTCACCGACGCGTGCGCCCGGCACGGCGGCTTCTACCTCGGCTCCATCGGCGGCCCGGCCGCCCGTCTCGCGCAGGGCTGCATCCGGCACGTCGAGGTGCTGGAGTACCCCGAGCTCGGCATGGAGGCGGTCTGGAAGATCGAGGTCGAGGACTTCCCGGCGTTCGTCGTGGTCGACGACAAGGGCAACGACTTCTTCACCGACCCGGCACCGGCTGACGCCGGCCCCGTCCCGGTGATGATCGGCGCCCGCCCCCACACCTGACGGCCTGCACCCACCTTCGCTCGTGAGCCTTGCGCGCCCGCACGAGGACGTAGGAGGCCTGACAGACAGTCCCGGACCGTCGCGAGCCGGGTGGTGAGCCACCCCTGGCCGACCTGTGGATGACGGGGCCCGCGCCCCTCACGACGTCCTCGCGTTTCACGGCTCGATGCGCTCGCCCCTGATGACGCACGAGACAGGAGGGGCAGGATCAGGGGCATGACCGACCAGCGGACCCGGACCGAGCACGACTCGATGGGCGACGTGGAGGTGCCCTACGACGCCCTGTGGCGCGCGCAGACCCAGCGGGCGGTCAGCAACTTTCCCGTCAGCGGCCTGCGGGTCGAGCCCGGCCTGGTGCGCGCACTGGCCGCTGTCAAGGCCGCCGCCGCCCGCACCA
>JAYTHS010000553.1:0-51751 GCA_043732345.1 Frankiales bacterium
GCGATGGGCGCGGTGACCGTCGGTTGGGCGAGCAGCCAGGCCAGCGCCACCGTCGCCACGGCTACCAAGTGGGCCTCGGCGACCTCGTCCAGGACGGCCAGCACCCTGCTGCTGCGCTGCAGCTGCGGCGGCTCGAGGTAGCGGGCCGCCCCACCGGCCCGAGCGGAATCGACCGTCGTACCGGGCCGGTACTTGCCGGTCAGGAAGCCACTCGCCAACCCGAAGTACGGCAGACTGGCGAGTCCCTCCTGCGCGACGAGGTCACGCACCGGCCCTTCGTACTCCCGCTCGAGCAGGTTGTAGTGGTTCTGCAGCGCGACGTAGCGCGTCAGGCCGTCGCGGTCACTCACCTCGAGGGAGGCCACCAGTCGCTCGGCGGTGAAGTTGGAGGCCGCGACGTGGCGCACCTTGCCCTCCCGCACCAGGGCGTCGAAGGCCCCAAGGGTCTCCTCGAGCGGGACGGACTCGTCGTCCTCGTGGGCGTAGTACAGGTCGATGTGGTCGGTCTGCAGCCGGCGCAGCGAGTCCTCGCAGGCGGTGCGGATGGTCGCCGCGGACAGCCCTGGAAGCTGCGGGTGCTTGGCGACCTTGGTGGCGATGACGACCCGGTCCCGGCCACGCGAGGCGGCCCAACGGCCCAGCACCTCCTCCGACTCACCGCCCCGGTTGCCCGGCGCCCACGCCGAGTAGACATCAGCGGTATCGACCATCCCCAGGCCAGCGTCGGCGAAGGCGTCGAGCACAGCGAACGACGTGGCTTCGTCGGCTGTCCAACCGAAGACGTTGCCTCCCAGGACCAGGGGCAGGACGTCGAGGTCGGAACTGCCGATACGGGCCATCCCCCGATCCTGACCCAGACGCACCCCATCGCGCACCCGAGGGTGCCGAACCGCAAGCAGAGCCCAGCTCCCGGGCAACCCGCAGCCGCTCGCACACCCTGAGCAGCAGCGCCTTGGTCAACTCGTGCGCCTCGTCCAGCAGCAGCTGGAAGTCCCACGCCACCAGAAACAGGGTCGTGGCCGTAATCGTCGCCGAGCGGGGCTTGCCATCCATCAGGGAGATGTCACCGAAGTAGTCGCCAAGGCCCAGGGTCATGGCCTGGACCCTGTTGACGGCCACCTCGACCGAGCCCTCGAGGATCAACTGGAAGCCGACCCCCACCTGGCCCTGGCTCGTGAGCTCCTCGCCCTACTGGTGCGTCGCGGTCCGAGTCGTCTTGCACTGCCTCCCGGCCTTCGAGAACCATCCGATCGCGGCGATCCGCTTCCACCGGAACAGCCGCAGCCTTGATTGCCACTGCTCGCCGTCAAAAGTCGACCAGTCGACCGCGGGCTGAGCCTCGTCTCTTGCGCTTGCCGATCTGGTCAGTGAGTTCGCGGGATGACCGCGGGGATGCCCCGAGTCGCCAGGCACCGACGCACGGCCGGCGTCGCCGGATACGTTGGTGTTGTGTACCGGGTTGCGCACGTGCGTTCCGGGCGTTCGCAGGGGGGTCAGTCTCGATGTCCTTGACGGGCGGGTTGTTCCTAAGCCTGGTTGCCGGTGTCGCGATCGGAGCCTTCGTGGTCTTGGTCGTCCGCTGGCCTTCCTTGACCGGACGAAGCCCGTGGCGGATAGCCGCGCGTGTTGGGACGCTGGTGTTGGTCAACGTCTTGGTGCTTCTGACGGCTGCGACGCAGCTCAACGCCCGCTACTTGTTCTTCGCCGACTGGACTGACTTGCAGGGTGCGATGAATGGGACGGTGATCAAGACCTCGGTGACCCGCGGGGCCGCCGCGGCGAAGGCTGCGAGTCGGTCGCTGCCTGGTCCGGCAGCTACCACCCCTGTCTCGAGGCCCTCGTTACCGGCTGGCGCGACTGAGGGCAAGGCGACCACGTACACGGTCCACGGGCCGCTCAGCGGTCTCGACAGCACGGTTGTGGTCCAGTTACCGCGGGGTTATCTGAATCTGGCGAATGCGGGGGTTTCCTACCCGGTGCTGGAAACCTTTCAGGGCTACCCCGGATCGCCTAACCAGTGGGTCACGGCGATGCCGCTGAAGGCGGTTATGACCGTCGAGGTTGACGCGAGGCGGATGCGACCCGCGCTGATCGTCTCGCCCCAGGTCGAGATTCCGGCAGGCGTCGACACAGAGGGTGTCAACGGCCGGCCTGGCTTCCCGCAGCTGGAGACGTGGCTGAGCCAGGACGTCCCGAACTGGGTCGCACGCACCTTCCGGGTCAGTACGAACCGTTCGTCCTGGGCCACTATCGGCTTGTCGGCAGGGGGGTGGTGTGCCGCGATGACCACGATGCTGCATCCCGCCCAGTACGGCGCCGCGATCGTGCTCGGGGGCTACTTCCGGCCCGAGTTCGGCCCGCTGTATGAGCCCTACCCGGCGAAGAGTGCCCTCGCCGCCCGCTACGACCTCCTAGCACTGACCAAGCGGGCGCCTCCGACAGTGGCGCTGTGGCTTGAGACATCACACTCCGACTCTGTTTCCTACTCCTCCAGCGCGGCCTTGCTCACGGCGGTGCGACCGCCGCTGTCGGTGAAGGCGGTCGTGTTGCGGCACGCAGGGCACCGGCTCAGCGTTTGGGAAGCCCTACTCCCGGACGCACTCACCTGGCTCGGCGCCAACGTTCCCGGGTTCAGCCCTTGAGCTGAAGGCTCGGGGCCCGTGCAAATCGGCATCTGGACCAAGGCGCAACGGAAGCCGACAGTGTGCAGCCAGCGTGGGTGACGACATCAAGATCATCGCCGCGGGCGTGTGCATGGGACTCGCGACTCCCGACTCTGCACACCCGAGGGGCCTGACCACCAGCCACTCAGCCCGCCAGCGAGACCCCGACAGATAGGACCCGACTCGGTCGTGCGCTTGGTCAACAGTTGTGTGGGCCTTGCAGTGGGGACATCCCGGCCCCGCTTCATTCCGCCGGTGATCGTGGTCCAGACCCGCAACGGAACGCGGAAGCTCCTCGCGCCGACGACCCCACCCACGCCCTCATCGCCTGTTCCCCCGAGGTGGTCCGCACGTCCACGCACGCCGGCGTACCCCATGGCTACAGGCGGATCCAGCACGACCTTCTCAAGGAAGGCCGGCGGCTGGGCGTTGATTCGCGGGTTTGACACCGAACCGCGTCCGGTGCCGTGGCCAGGTTGATCCGCCGGCGACTCAAGAGCGGGGCCAGGGCCGCCGCCCCACGGCCCGCCCAGGCCCGTGTCGCCGGGCACACGCTAGAACTGACCTCATGACTACGGCCTCCTTACCCAAGTACAACGACTTCCACTGGCCGACGGTGTTGGCCCTCCGAGCGCTGGGCGGATCAGGGTCAAATTCCGAGATCGACGAGAAGGTCGTCGCGCAGGAGGGCTTTAGGGTGGACCTGCAGTCAACTCTGCATAACGACGGACCGATGACCGAAATCGGCTACCGACTCCACTGGGCGCGTTCTTACTTGAAAGGCATGGGTCTTGCGGACAATCCCCGCCGCGGGGTGTGGGCACTTACCCAGCGGGCCGGGAGGTACCCGAATCTCAGATCGCCCCACTTAGAGCGAAATATCTCAAAGCAATGCGCGACGCCCGAGCTACCAATACTGCCGAAACGCTAGATGAAGCCCCGGGGGTAGAATCGAAGGCCGAACTATCTTGGCGGGAGCAGCTTCTTGAGGCTCTGCTCACCATGGACCCATCTGCGTTCGAGCGGCTATGTCAACGATTGCTCCGTGAAGCCGGATTCAGCCGCACCCAGGTCACTGGCCGCAGCGGTGACGGCGGTATCGACGGACTCGGTGTCTATCGCGTGTCGCTCGTCTCGTTCCAGGTCTTTTACCAAGCCAAGCGCTGGCGCAGCGCCGTGGGCAGCAAGGAGGTGCGCGACTTCCGGGGCGCAATGGCCGGTCGCGGGGAGAAGGGCCTTCTCATCACAACAAGCACCTTTACAGCCGACGCCAAGGCCGAGTCCACACGGGACGGAGCACCTCCGGTGGACCTCGTGGACGGGGCCGCCTTGTGTGACCTACTCGTTCAGCATCGACTAGCAGTGTTGGTCCCCGAGCGCCTCGAACTAGATGTCGAGGTCGATCACGCTTCCCTCGACGCCATCTGATTGCGCTCGACGCTGAGCTGGTGTCAGAAGCAGTGGACCGGGCACTCCCCCCTCGGGGGGTGTCCTAACAATGGACGAGGTTGACCAAGGACCTCGTGTACAAGATCGCTTCCAGTTGAGAGGCTGCTCAAGCCGACCGGATGAGCGGACGGCACGAGGGACGAGGTAGATGTCACACGTACTTGTCGATGCTGGTCGCGCCGCCGTCTTCGCGGTGCACGAGGTGGTGCAGGTCGGTGAAGGCGGGGGGGCCTGGTGCAGCCGCGGGCGGTGCAGTGCCGGTCCCTGGCGCTGACGGCACTGCGCTGTGCGGTGGTGATCTGGTCGGACAAGGTCTCCAGGCTGTGGACCTGCCCGAATGCATCGCGCAGGACCCGGCTGATCCGGGCATCGCACAGCGTGGCTTCGATGCGGGCGCGGGTCTGCGGCCCGCTCCACGCTCCGGTGGCGACGTGCTCCTCCACGACAACCGGGTGCAGCGGCTGACCGGTCAGCGGGTCGCTGAGGCGCTTGACGAGGCGACCCTGCTCAGGGCGTGGGTCAGGTGCGGGGCCTTGCCACCAGCCCCGCAAAGGTTCCGGTGCGGGTCGTGGTCTGGCTTCGGAGTCTGGCCGAGCATCCTGTGGCCAGGCGGGGGCTTGCGACTCGTCGTCCCGCGGTTCGCTGACCAGTGAGGTGGGGTCGACTGTCTCGTCGGGGTTCAGCAGGATGAGGTATCCACCGGTGAGCAGGTCGGCCAGGGCGGGGGGCCGTCCGCCGCGGGCCCACCCTGAGGGCACGACGTAACTGACGTGCACCGGCCGGCCGCCGAAGCTGGGCAGCTCCAGCCACCGGGCGGCGGCGGTGAAGACCTCCACCAGAGCCTCCGCCCGACGCCGACCGGCGCTGCGGGCATCCGCGAGGCCCTGCCGACGGGCGAGGGGTTCCAGGACCGTCATCAGGGCCTCGCTGTCTTCGCTGCTGATCACGAACCGTCCCGCGAGGCGCCCGGTCCGGACGCTTGTCGAGCTGCAACCACGCCTCGGCCTCGGCCCGGTCCTGTTCCCGGTCGAGCTCGGGTTCGCACCACGTCGCAATCAGGTGCCGCACCCACTGCCCCAGCTCCACCGGGTTCAAGGCCGCAGCAACCGTGACCAACTCCGTCTGGGTGGCCAAGAGCTCGGTGTCAGGGAGCTTGCCGACCAGCCGGCACAACACCTCCGCCTGCGCCGGCGTGAGGATCCCGTCGGTCACGGCCTGCCCCCACACCGGAAACCGCATCGACACTCCCGCCCGACTTACATCCCGACCCGCTTGGGTACCGGCGACCCGCGTGGCTTCCCGCCACCACGTCTGCACACTCATCAGCAGCGGCATCGCCGGCGCCGCGAAAGCCTCGGGCTGCACGGCACCTGAATCGTCACCGTCGGCGGTCCCCTGGACGACGTCCTGGACGGGCCCGGGGGCCGGCCGTTGCTGGGATCTTTCCAGGACCTGCCCACCCGAGCGCTCCTGCAGCACCGCCGGGATCTGGTCGGCCCGACCCAGCAGCCGCTCCCCGACGACCCGGAGCTCCAGCGCGTGGGCTTGCAGCTGGCTGACCGTCAGGCCGTCCAGGTCCGCGCGCAACACCGGCTCGACGTGCGAGCCGAGGTAGCCGGACACACATCCAGCGTAACCGAACACGACATCGAACACGAGCCGTAAATTGTCTACACACCAGGGCATTCTGCTGTCAGCACAGAGCTGGTTCCGAGCCGCAGACCTGAAGCGGGAGATCGTGACCGACGGTTGAGATCGGCAGCAAGCCCGGACCGCCGAGGACACATCTGGGTCTCGCGGTGCGGAGAACAGTCGTTATCCGCCGTGCCGAGCCAGCGCGGACAACATCAAGGAGCATCACTTCCTGATCACGGCTACCAGGTAGCTAACGCCACGTTTCTCGCTGTAACCCAGGCAGCCGTCGATGCCTGGGGACGGGGACGCGAGGCGACGAGGACGAGGACGAGTCATCATGCTTGCCACCTCCAGGTGAAGGACCAGCGAAGGCCACTGGGACGGGTGCAAATAGGGCCCTCCCTACACAGAACAGCGCCGTGCCACCGGCCCGGCCGAAGGGCGTTCGGCGGAGCCGGTGAATCGGTCGATCAGCTTCGGCGGCGCCGGCCAAGCAGGAGCATCATCCCGCCGAGGGCGAACAGGGTCTGACCGACAAGCATCATGAGCCCGATCGGCGCGCCGGTGAAGGCGAGGACGCCCCCACCACCCGTAGTCGGCGCGCCGGGGGTACCCGGCGCGCCAGTGACGGCGAGGCCGCCCCCACCACCCGTAATCGGCGTGCCGGGGGTACCCGGACCGCTGACGTCGCCGCCACCGCCGCCACCCTGGATCGGGGTGCTGACGGTCGTCGTGACGGAGGAGGTGTTGTCGCCGGGCGTGGCGTCTGTCGGACCGACGACGGCGGTGTTGGTGAACGAGGCACCCGTGAAGCCGGAACCGAGGGTGCCGACCACGGTGATGGGCGAGCTCGCCCCGGTGGCCAGCGGCGCCGAGTCGGTGCAGCTCAGGGTCGTCGTGTACCCGCACGACCAGCCCAGCCCGTTGGCGCTGACGAACGCGATCCCGTCAGGCAGCGTGTCCGTGACGGTCGCGCTCTGTGCCGTGACCTGCCCGGTGTTGGTGACCGAGAGGGTCCAGGTGATGGTGTCGCCGGGCGAGGCCGTGGCCGGGCCGGTCTTCACGATGGCCAAGTCGGGTGCGTCACCCGAGGTCGTGGGCGTCTCGGTCGGCGTGACCGTAGGTGTCGGTGTCGGTGTCTCGGTCTCGGTGGCCGTAGGTGTCGGAGTCGGCGTCTCGGTCTCGGTGGCCGTAGGTGTCGGAGTCGGCGTCTCGGTGGCCGTAGGTGTCGGAGTCGGCGTCTCGGTGGCCGTAGGTGTGGGAGTCGGCGTCTCGGTCTCGGTGGCCGTAGGTGTCGGAGTCGGCGTCTCGGTGATCACAGCGGGGCTGCGGACCGTCGAGGTGTCTTGCGCCGTCGCGGTGTTCAGGGGATCGGCAGGCAGGTTGGGGCCTGCAGCCTGGGAGACGACCACGGTCGCCGTGTTGGTGGCGGCAGTCCCGGCCGCGGGGCTGTACGCCGGCAGCGTGAACGAGCAGGTGGTGAAGGCGTTGGGCGCGAGGACTTTGGCGAGCGCTGGGGTGCAGCTGAAGGCGAGCGGCGCGATACCGAGCGCGTCCGTCAGCGAATCGATCTTCACGGGCACGATGCTCGTATTGGTGATCTTGATGTTGAAAGGCACCGGGGCACCGACGGACAGCGCGGTCTCGTCCTTGGTGAACGATCCGTCCGCGTCCGCGTCATTGACCTTGACGATCTGGACGGTCAGCTTGGGGGTCGGGACCTTGCACCCGGCGGCGAAGAAGAGCTTGCCGAACGTGTCGTAGTTCTGGCCGTCGAAGTGACGAGTCACGCCGTGGTCGTTGAAGTCGAACGGCGGAATGATGTCGCCCCACTTGATGTGAGCCGTCTTCAAGGTGGGGTTCCAGACAGGCCCGCCATGCCCGTTCTTGACCGCGACGCCGTCAACGCTCGTCCCGGCGTGGCCGGAGACGTCGCCGTTCTTGTTGGGCGTCTCGATCACGTACGGGTTGCTGTCGCTGTCCGTCCGGTGGCAGATGGTCTGCTTGCCGTTCGCGCTCCCGTCGCCACGGTCAGCTGCCGAAGCGACCCCGGTCGAGGCCGTCGACGAAGCGATAACCATGAGAAGGACGCCGAGGCCGGCAAGGGTCTTGCCCCTTCGGGGCGCGGGCCGAAGGTGGTGAGCGAAGTGAGACACGTCGGATCCGGCTCTCGTAATGACACGCCCCCCAAGGAACGCGCTTAACGTGACACCCGGTCTCGCCATTAGCTCAGCACCCGATCAGGCGACCGATTTTCTCCGTGCGCCCGCTGGGACGACGCCGGTGGGGATCGGGTGCTTCATAGCCCTTGTCCTGAACAACGCCCACTATGACAGGCAGGACGCCCCAATCACTAGGCCGAACGGGTACCTCGTCCCCAGGTCCGAGGACGAACCAGCGGAAACGGCATTGAGTCGGCCAGGAGACCGACACCAGGTCGATGATGCAGGCCAGGGTGCCGCCGGGCAGGGGGCCCTGGTCGCCGTACCCGGCCCTCGGGGGGATTCAATACGTGAACGTCCGCTTCTGCCGCGGTGCGAGCGCCCAGCCAGTGCATGGGCATGCAGACAAACTCCAGCCTCTGACCGTCCGTTGGCCTCTTCGGGGAACAGCGAAGAACGACAGTTCCGTACGTCGCCGGGACTGCGCTGCCGGCTATTCCTCGTTGTCCTCGCGGCCGGAAGTGGTGAAGAAGCGTCACTAACCGCTTGGCTGGGCGCGAGCGGCAGACGAGCAGCGGGAGGGAGGCCGGGGCCGGGTTGCCTTGCCGCCACCGGGAACCCGGATGTCGGACCGGCGGCCCAGCGACTGTCCGCCCTCGGGCTTGCTGTCGAACTCGTCCACGGCTGACGCAGGCCTGCGGATTCTCCGAGCCCCGGCACCTGGGCTGGGCACCACAGGCCGCGGGGATCCCGGACTCGCCGCCGATCAGGACCGCTCACCGTGACGGGCCACCACCCGAACGGGTGAGGACGTTCGTGGGGGGACCGGTCGATGGACATGGGTGCGCACCCAGACCACTCCCGCTCCGACCGGGCAGCAGCCCGGCCCGGAGGAGCTGTCGTGGGACCGACCGACCACCTTCCACGCGGAGTCGGGGGCTCCCCACGACAACGAGCCAGCGCGGGGCTTCCTGCTGCGACTGCACAGTGATTCCGCGTGCCTGCGGCAGCTCGCACCGGACGGGCTGCTGGTGCCCAAGGCCTACGAGCGCACCCGGGCGGACACGGTCAGCGGCCAGTGCGGGACCGAGGCGGTGGCGGTCAGCTCCTCCTCCGTCGTGCAACGGCTGCGGGGGGCCGAGCGGGCACTGCACCGCCTGCGTGCGCGGGCGGGCGGGCGACGGACCGATGCCCCGGGAGATCGTCTACTGCCGGGCGATGCGCTTCGAGGCCCAGAGCGCGGTGAACGTCCACCCGGCCGCACCGCTGCTCGCCGATCGGGTGGCCGACCTGGCCGTTGACGTCGCCGAGGCCCTGCGTGCGGCGATGGTCGCCTACGACCGGCGCTAGTCGACCAGGGCCAGCGCGATCGTCTCGTCGACGACCAGCTTGGAGGCCGCCACCTCGCGGGCCTCGAGCAGCGCGAGCCGCTCGACATCGACGCGGTCGGCGATGTCCTCGTCGCTGCGCATCAGCGCCTCGAGGTCGGTCGCGGCCATGTGGGTGACGCCCATGTCGGCGTAGGCCTTCTGGACCTTGGGCCCCCACAGACCGATGTCCTTGACGCACGGGACGATCCTGGTGAACAGCAGCGACTGGTAGGCCTGGAAGTACGGCGAGGCGTCAACGGCCTTGCGGCACTCGTCGAGGTCGAAGCCCAGGTTGGTCCAGACCTCGTCCATGCGCAGCCGGTCCCTCATCAGGTAGCAGCCCTCGACGACGAAGTCCTCGCGCTCGGAGCGTTCTGCGCTGGTCAGCTGGCTGTAGTAGTCCTTCAGCGCAAGCCGACCGAAGGCGACGTGCCGCGCCTCGTCCTGCATCACGTAGGCCAGGATCTGCTTGGGCAGCGGCACCTCGGTCATGTCTCGCAGAACACCGAAGGCAGCCAGGGCAAGGCCTTCGATGAGCACCTGCATCCCGAGGTAGGGCATGTCCCAGCGGCTGTCGGACAGGGTGTCGTCCAGCAGCGCCTTCAGGTGGGTGTTGATCGGGTAGACCATCCCGATCTTCTCCTGCAGGAAGCGTGCGTAGGTCTCGGCGTGCCGAGCCTCGTCCATCGTCTGCGTCGCGGCGTAGAACTTGGAGTCCAGGTCCGGGACCGACTCCACGATCCGCGCCGAGCAGATCATCGCACCCTGCTCGCCGTGCAGGAACTGGCTGAACTGCCAGCTGTTGAGGTGCTGCGACAGCTCAGCGACCGCCTTCGGGTCGTTCTCGATCCTGCGCCACTGGTCGCTGCCGAAGATAGCAATCGCCTCGTTGGGCAGCCCCAGCGCGTTGCCCGGGTCGACGTCGAGCGACCAGTCGATCCGGGTGGCGCTGTCCCACTGCTTGTCCTTGCCCTTCTGGTAGAGCGAGAGCAGCCGGTCGCGGCCGTCGTCGTACTCCCAGGTGAAGCGGGACGCGCCCTGCATCTCCAGGTCCCACGTTGCGTGCTCGGCCGGGATTGCGTAGAGGTCGTGCGTGCTCATGTGGGCTCTTCCGGCAGGAGGGTCTGGACGAGGTGGGCGATGTCGGAGGCGACCTGCTCGGGGCGGCCGCCCGGCAGGACGAGGTGGCTGAAGGTCAGGCGGTTGACGACGTCGGCGACCAGCCGGACGTCGGCCGGCGGCAGGTCCGGCCACTGCTGGCACAAGTAGGTCGCGGTCCGCTCACGAGCCGTCCCCAGCAGCCCCTCGGCCCGGGTGGTGAGGAAGGGCAGCAGGGCGCCGGTGTCCTCGGTGAGGACCGCCTTGAGCAGTGGGTTGCGGGCGGCCTCCTGGAGCGTCCACAGCATGGCTGCAGCGACGGCCTGCGCCGGCGTCCCCTCGTGGCCCACCCGGGCCGCATCGGCACCGGCGGTCCAGCGGTCCGCCTCCCGGACCGCGAGGGCCTGTGCCAGCGCGTCCTTCGAGCCGAATTCGTAGTAGAGCGTCTGCCGGCTGACCCTGGCCGCCGCGGCGACATCAACCATCCGAGCGTGCTCCCACTGGCCGGCGACGGCGGCGTCGTACGCCGCGTCGAGCAGGGCCTCTCGGGTCGTGACCATAGTCACACTCTTGACGCGCGGGGCCTGCGTGTCAAGACACCCGAACGTGGCCTGTCAGAGCAGTACCTATCAGAGCGGCCAGCGTGGCAGCCCGCACCTCGGCGTCCTGGCTGTGGACGACCTGGAAGGCCGCCGCGCGCAGCAGGCGCTGTGCGGGGTGGTCCAGGCCCATGCCCCGACCACCGGCCGCCGTGACCGCCGCGAGCGCACAGGTCGTGGCGAGGGTGAGGGCGCGGGCCCGCAGCTCGAGCCGCTCGGGGACCCGCTCGGTGCGCTCGACGTGGTCGAGCAGGTGGTAGGCCCGCTCCCGGACTTCGAGGACGTGGTCGCGCAGCCCGGGCTCGTCGACGAGGTCGAGCGCGGCCAGGGCCACCCCGAACGTCGAGGGCTGCACGTTGGCGTTGCCGGCCCTGTCGTGGGCGCTCCAGGCGTCGTACGGCGCGACCCGCACGACCCGCTCGTCCAGCAGCAGGACCCGGTCGTAACGGACCGCGTGGGTCGACGTACCCGCCATCGAGGCCAGGTGGAGCGGGCCGGTGCTCGTCAGCACATCGGCTGTCAGCACGCCAAAGACGACCTGCCCCGACTCCCGGGCCAGTCCCCCCACCATCACCAGGTCCAGCAGCGGCAGGCCGGTGCACCAGGGCTGGGGGCCGTCGAGCAGCCAGCCGCCGTCGACCCGCTCGGCGGTGACGCTGGGCCGGGAGGTCCGCAGGTTGCTCCAGGCCACCCCGCCCTGGGCCCGCCCGGCGCACAGGTCGGCCAGGTGAGCGTCGGCGAGGGCCACGTTGTCGGTGCTGACCAGGGACATCACGACCGGGCCGTGCTGGAACCACACGAACCACGCGTCCGGGCTCGCCCCGGCGACGTCCTCGGCGACCCGCCGCTGCTCGGCCGGGCTCGGCGCGTCGGGCCCGTAGACCCCGAGCAGCCCGTCGGCAGCCAGCTCGGCGACGACCTCCCGGGTGACCCCACCGGGCCGCTCGAGCTGCGCCGCCCGCTCGCGCAGGGACGCGACGAGGGCGCTCATGCCCGCTCTCCGAGGACCCGGTAGAGGTCAGCGAAGATGCGGTCGCGGTCGACGTCCCACGCCTCGCGCAGCTGGGGCCTTCCTTCGGGGTGCTCCCAGCGCAGGTCCGACCCGAGGACCGGGGTCGGCTGCAGGTCGGAGGGCAGCAGCGTCGGGTCCAGCAGCCAGGCGACGCAGACGAGGTCCCAGATGACCTTGGAGAACCCTGGCCGTTCCGAGCCGGACATCCAGTGGTCGGCGAACGTGCTCCACAGATAGTCGCCGAGCGGCCCCTTGCCACGCACATGCGCCTCGAGCTCCAGCCGGCCGACGCGCAGCTCCTCTCCGACGTAGAAGCCGGGCACGTAGACCAGCGGCACCCCGCTGTCGAGCAGGACCCGGCTGGCGTGCAGGTCCCCCGTCAGGTTGTACGACGCGTTCGGGCGCGGCCACCAGGTCGGGTAGGCCGAGGTCCAGACAACGCAGATCCGCTCGCGGATGCTCGGGTCCTGCAGCACGGCGCTGGCCAGGTTGGTGGCCGCGCCGATGGCCACGACGTACAGCGGGCCCTCGCGCTGCTCGTGGGCCAGGGCGACCAGGGCGTCGACGCCTTCGCTGTGGACCGGGGTCTGCTCGTCCACCATCCAGGACGGGCTCCCGGACCAGACCGGTACGTCGACACCGACCAGGTCGGCGATCTTGTGCAGCTCGCCGACCGAGAGCGCGACCCCCTGCTCGGGGCCGATGGTCTGCACCCGCCGGTCGGTGAGGTCCTTGCTCGTCCGGTCGGCCATCGGGTCGACGTCGGCCCGGGCGTAGAGCTCCGGGCTGGACGCCCACGGGCAGGCGAGCAGCCCGCGGACACGAAGCCGGTCCGGCCGCAGCAGGGCCCACACGATCGCGAACTGGTCGTCGACCTCGTTGAGCACGTCGGTGTCGATGACGACGTCGACCGGGGCGGTCGTATCGGGCAGGGCGAGCAGGTCAAGGTGTCGCGTCATCGTCGGGTCATCCTCGGGTCATCCTCTGGTCATCCTCTGGTCAGGGGCAGGACGGTGCAGGCGCGGTTGGGCACCTCGACGGCGAGGCGGCCACCGGGCGTGAGGCCCGGCAGGTCGCTGGTCACCGCGTGCAGCAGGGTGCCGTCCGCGAGGCGCACGACGACGGCGGTGTGGGTGCCGAGGAAGCGGCTCTCGACCAAGGTGGCCGGCAGGGTCCCGGGGCCACCGGCGGACAGCCGGACCGCCTCCTGCCGGACGATGGCGACGGCCGGGCCGTCCGGCAGCTCCGTCCGAAGGGTCCCCGCGGGGCCGGTGAACACGCCTGCCGCGACGTGGCCGGACAGCTCGTTGCGGCCGCCGAAAAAGCGGGCGGCCCGCAGCGTGCGGGGGGACTCGTAGAACGTGCGGGGCGCCCCGAGCTGCTCGACCCGGCCGTCCAGGACGAGGGCGACCTGGTCGGACAGCCCGACCGCCTCCTCCTGGTCGTGGGTGACGAACAGCGTCGTCACCTCCAGTTGCTGCTGCAGGCCGCGGACCAGCTCGCGCATCTCGACGCGTAGCCCCGCGTCGAGCTGCGAGAACGGCTCGTCGAGCAGCAGCACCTGGGGCTCGGTCACCAGCGCCCGGGCCAGCGCGACCCGCTGCTCCTGCCCACCGGACATCTCCCCGACCTGACGGTCGGCGAGCTCGGACAGCCGCACCAGGGACAACATCCGGGCCACCCGCTCCCGTCGCGCCGGCTTGTCGACCTTCTGCATCCGCAACCCGAAGGCGACGTTGTCGCCGACGCTCAGGTGCGGGAACAGCAGCGGCTTCTGGAAGACCATTGCCACCGGACGGCGCTCGGCGGCCAGGTGCAGCATCGACTCCCCGCCGAACAGCACGTCCCCGGCGTCGACGGGCAGCAGGCCGGCGACCATCCGCAGCGTCGTGGTCTTGCCGCACCCGGAGGGCCCCAGCAGCGCCGTCAGGCTGCCAGCCGGTACCTCCAGGTCGATCCCGTCGACGACGGTGCTGTCGCCGTACCGCTTGGTGAGACCGCGCAGGGCGACGGCGGTGGCGGTCACAGCCGGCCGAACCCGACGGCGGCGTTGCTCGAGCCGGTGAGGAAGCGCGAGGTCAGGCCGACCAGGACGAACGGCGGCAGGACGAACAGCACGGCCAGCGCCGCCGCCTCGTTGAGGTCGGAGGACCCGATGTAGGCGAACAGCAGCAGCGGGAGTGTCTTCACGGTCCCACCACCGATGAGCAGGGTCAGCACGTACTCGCTCCAGGAGATGAGGAAGGCGAAGAAACCGGCGACGACGAGGGGCGCCCGGATCGCGGGCAGGGTTACGTGCCAGAACGTGCGCAGTGGACCGGCGCCGAGGCTGCGCGCCTGTTCCTCGTAGCCGAGCTCGAAGTTGGCGAACGCGCTGCCCAGCACCAGGGTGACGTACGGGATCGTCGGCACGAGCTGCACCAGCACGACGCCCGGGACGGTGCCCGACAGGTGGTAACGCAAGAAGAAGACCTGGATCCCGAGGGTGACCGCGAGGCTCGGCACGATCGCGGGGGCGAGCAGGACGAACTGCACGAGCCGCTTGCCGCGGAAGCTGTAGAGCCCGAGCGCCCGCCCGGCCGACAGCCCAACCAGGCACGCCAGCACCGAGATGGTCGCCCCCAGGGCCAGCGAGGTCCCGAGCCCGGTGAGCACCTCCGACGACGGGTCGACCAGCAGCCGCAGTCCCCGGGCGCTCGCCCGCTGGGGCACCAGGGCGGGGTAGCGCCACTGCCCGCTGCCAGCCCACACCAGTAGGGGGACGAACGGCAGCAGCAGCCCCAGCACCAGCAGCGAGGTGCCCACGGAGCGCCTCACGTGCGCCGCACCCGCTGGCTCAGCGTGAAGTAGACCGCAACCAGAGCTCCTACGAGCAGGGCGATCACGACGCTGATGGCCATCGCCTCGGGGCGGCTCTGCAGATCGACGTCGGTGTAGTACTGGTAGGCGACGACCGGGAGGGTCGCCGGGTAGGGCCGGCCGAGCAGGAACGGCACCTCGTAGGACCCGAAGCTGAAGGCGAAGACCAGGATCGACGTCGACAGCACCCCGGGCGTGATCACCGGGACGACGACGTGGCGCAACCGGGCCCAGGGGCCGGCGCCAAGGGATCGAGCCGCGTCCTCGAGGTCGCTGACGCCACGGCCCAGGGCCGACAGGACGACGACGCCGATGAACGGCGCCTCCTTCCAGACGTACTCCGCGAGCAGGCCCAGGCCGTACCTGTCGTTGGTGATCTCGGGGAAGTCCTGTGTCCCCGCGGTGAGCCCGACGGCGTGGCCCAGCCGCGACAAGGCGCCGCCCTGGGCCAGCAGGAGCAGCATCGCGAGGGCACCGACCAGGTGCGGGACGGGCAGCGTGCTCTGGAAGACCGCCGACAGCAGGCGCTTCCCGCGCCGGGTCGACCGGACGAGCAGGGCGCCCCCAACCCCCAACACCTGCGACAGCAGGGTGGCCAGCAGGGCCGTGCGGAACGTCAGGATGAACGACGCCTGCACGGCCTTGTCCTGCCACAGCGCGGCGTAGGCGTCACCGCTCCAGTGCCAGCCCGGCAGGAAGGGCAGGTAGCCGAAGCTCTGCGCGACTCCTTCGCCGAGCCCGCCGAGGAAGAGCACCGTGATGACGAGCAGTGCCGGCGACAGCAGCAGGCCGATGCGCAGCCCGCGCGGGAGCCCTCGAGTGCTACTTCTGGAGGACGTTGGTCTTCCAGCCCTTCTCGATCGAGGTGACGTAGGTGCTGGTCAGCTCGGGCTGGGCGTGCGCGGTGAGCGCGGCGAGCGGCAGGACCGACGGGCTGGTGCTCACAGTCTTGAACGCCGCCTGCTGGGTCGCCTCCAGCTTGGTGATGTCGATCGCCGGGAAGACGCCCTCCTTGGTGTAGAGCTCCAGCTGCGACGCCGAGTCGAGCAGGACGTTCGCGAGGACCTCGGCGGCGGCCTTGTGGGGGCTGGTCTTGGGGATGGCCACGAACGAGTAGTTGCTGATGTTGCCGACGGAGAGCACCGCCTCGCGGGTCGTCGCGGGGAACGTCCCCTTCTTCACCGAGTCACCGACGGCGCCCGGGCCGTAGGTGAGGAAGGCGCTGATCTCTCCGTTGGCGTAGAGCTTCTCGACGTCGGTCTGCCCGGCCGGGTAGGTCGACCCCTTCTTGTACAGCGAGGGCGCCAGCTCGTTGAGGCGCTTCCAGAGCTTGTCCGCAGCCGGCGTGTACTTGGCCTTGTCGAAGTCGCCCGCGAAGTTCGCCGCCCCACCGTTGGTGTCGTAGAAGAACGTGCGCACGGCCATCGAGCCCGTGAAGTCCGGCGGGGCTGGGTAGGTGAATCGCCCCGGGTGCGCCTTGGCCCAGGCGAACAGCGAGGTGACGCTCGTGACGTCAGCCGCGGTGACCTTGCTGCTGTCGTAGACCAGCGCGCTGTTGGCCTGCTGCCAAACCGACTCGCAGCCCTCGACGGGCAGGCCGAAGTCGTTGGCCACTGCGGGCAGGGTTAGGTCGACGTTCTTGGTATTGGGCAGGGACGACGGGTAGCCACACTCCCAGAGGTCGGCCTGCTTGCCGGTCGCGAAATTCTCTCCGTTGATCCAGATCGCATCGACCGAGCTTGGCGTACCGGCCTGCTTGTCGGCCAGGACCTTGTTCACCGCCGTGACCGTGTCGGTGATCTTCACCTGGTTCAGGGTGACCCCGAGCGCCGCTAGCTTGGGCTTTACGTAGCCGTTGACGAACGTGTTAAGGGTGTCATCGCCGCCGTACATGTACCAGTTGACGGTCTGACCCTTGGCGGCCTTCAGTGTCGCGGCGAAGTCGGCGCCGCCCGTCGCTGCGGAGGAGGACGGGCCAGGGGCGGCTGCCTTCGTCGAGCCGGACGATCCGCACGCCGACAGTGCGAGGGCAGACAGGGCGGCGACAGACAGGGCACGGGCAGGGCGCGACGACAGCACGGACGGCTCCAGTGATAGGGGTGGCGGCACAGAGACTGCCATGCACCTCCGTTTGTCGCCGCATCGGGTCGCACAAAGGGCAGTGCATGACACGATGCCGTCGTGGACCACGACCTCGACGACCGGCCGGGCGACCCGGTCGTCGTCCAGACCTGGCTGGGGGCGCCGGCCCTGTCCTACGCCCGCCGGCCCGCCACCGTGGTCGACGCCCTGGATCGGGCGGTCCGCCTGCACGGGCACCGACCCGGCTGGGTGGACGGGCAGGTCCGCCTCACGTGGTCGCAGTTCGCCGACCGGGTTGAGCGGGCCGCGGCGTCGCTGCGCGCCCGTGGGCTGCAGCCCGGGCAGGCGGTGGCGGTGGCCTCCGGCAACACCCTCGACCTCGCCGTGCTGCTGCTGGCCTGTGCCCGAGCCGGCCTGGTCATGGTGGGGCTCAACACCCGCCTCGCACCACCTCAGTGGGCCTACATGGTCGAGCACACCTCGGCCCGTCTCCTGCTGGCCAGCAGGACCTTCCAGGACGCGCTCGCAGGTTCGGAGCTGCTCGGGAGCGTACTGACGGAGGCACCCGCGGCGCCGTGGGTGGCCGGTCCGTCCGGGCTCGCCGAGGACGCGACGTTCGCCGTGGTCTTCACCTCGGGCACCACGGGTCGGCCCAAGGCCTCGCAGGTCGTGCACCGGGCGTCGGTCCACTCGGGCATGAGCTACCAGCGGGTGCTCGGCCTGCAGAACCACGACGTCACCGCCGTGCTGTTCCCGATGTACTACATCAGTGCCCTGCACGCGCACGTCCTGCCGGCGATGCTCTCGGGCGCCAGCCTGGTCCTCGTCGACACGCAGTCCCCGCGGGACTACGTCGCCCTGCTCCGTGACGAGCGGGTGTCGTGGGCGTACGCCGTCCCCTCGTGGTGGCGCCTGGCGCTCCGGGCACGGCTCTGCGACCTGCCTCACCTCACCCGGCTCGCAGCCGGAGGCGCGCCCTTCCCCGTCGACCTGCAGGAGTCGCTCCGGCGAGCGCTGCCCGGGGTCCGGCTGCACGACGTGTACGGCCTGAGCGAGACCCACTCGCCGGGCTGCATCCTGCTCGACGAGCAGTTCGCCGACCACCCGGGAACGGTTGGGCGCACCCTGCCCTGCATGGAGGCGGAGGTCCGCGACGAGGCCGGGAACGCCGTCCCGACGGACCGTCCCGGTGAGCTGTGGCTGCGCGGGTCGCTCGTGACGACGGGCTACGCCGGCGATCCCGATGCGACCGCCGCCGCCATCGTGGACGGGTGGTTCGACACCGGCGACGTCGCCCGCCGCTGCCCACACGGCTTCGTGACCGTCCTGGACCGCAGCAAGGACATGATCAACCGGGGCGGGACGAAGGTCTTCAGCGCCGAGGTCGAGCAGCTCCTGCGCGAACACCCCTCGATCGAGGACGCCGCGGTCGTTGGCGTGCCCGACGCGGTGGGCGGCGAGGCGATCGCGGCCTACCTCGTCGTGTCCGGTCCCGTCACCACCTCAGAGGTCCGCGGCTGGGTGCGGGCGGGGATGGCCGAGCACGCGGCCCCCAAGCTCGTCGAGATCCTCGACGAGCTCCCCCGCAACGCGGTCGGCAAGGTCGACAAGCCCTCCCTGCGGGCTCGGCACCGGCCCTGAGCGGTCCCGATCAGCAGGGCTTGACCTTGGCGATCTCGGCGGCGTGCTCTGCCATGCCGGCCACCCGCTCGGCGAGCAGAGCCAGCGTCCGGGGCCGCAGCAGGTAGACGGTGACCCGCTCGCAGACCGTGGAGGTGACCAGACCCGCGTCGCGCAGCACCTTCAGGTGGTGGGAGACCAGCGGCTGCGACATGCCGAGCTCCTCGACGAGGCCGCGTTGCGAGCGGTACTTCTTCTCCAGCAACCGGACGATCTCGGCCCGACGCGGCTCGGCGAGGGCCGCAAGGACGGCGTGGGTGTCGATGCTGCGGCTCGCCGCACCGGCGGGAGCAGACATCAGCAGCCCGCCGGGTCGATCAGGCGCACGAGCGCCCGCAGCACCCGGGAGCGCACGATCGCGCCGCAGCAGGTGACGTCCGCGAGGTCAGGGGTGCAAGCACGGGTCCACTGTGGCGAGCGGCTCGACGTACGTCAAACCCCGTCCGGGCGTTAGCGTGCCGCCGATGACCCCCGTGAGCGCAGTGCCCGTCGCCCGACGCCTCGGTGCCCTCGCGGGGGTCGCCGCCCCCGTGAGCTTCGTCGGGGGCTGGCTGCTGGCCGGCGCCCGGGCCGACAGCTACTCGCCGCTGCGGGACGCCATCAGCCAGCTGGCCCGGGTCGGTGCCCCCACCCGCCCGCTAATGACCAGTGCCTTCGTCGCCTTCGGCGTCCTCGCCCCCGTCTGGGCCGTCACCGCCGCCCGCGTCCTGGACGCCCCTGGCCTGCAGGCCTCGGTGACCACGGCCGGCGTGGGCACGCTGGCCGTCGCGGCCCTCCCGCTCGGCGCGTCGTTCGGCGACACCCCCCACGCCGTGGCCGCGGGGGTCGGGTACGTCGCGATGGCGGTGTCCCCGCTGCTCGGCGGTCGGGCGCTGGGGCGCGCCGGCCGGACAGCGCCAGCGCTGGCGTCGTACGGCGTGGGGGCCGTCAGCGCGGCATGCCTGGCCGGGTCGCTGACCGGTACGTGGGACGGCGGGTTCCAGCGCCTTGGACTGGGTGTCGTTGACGCGTGGTTCGTCGTGCTCGCGGCCCGGGTGTTCAGGGGCCTGGAGGGTGGCTCACGGCCCGGAAGGGCACAGTAGAGGCAGTCCTGTCCCCGCTGTGAGGTCGTCTCCCGTGCGCCGCCGTGCCGTCCTGCTCCTCCCCCTGCTGCTCGTCGCGTCCTGCGGCAGCTCGTCCAGCCCGGCCAAGAAGGCGGCTGCACCAGGCTTTCCGACTGTCAGCGGCAGCTACGGCAGCAAGCCGTCGTTGACCTTCGCCGGCGCGACCGCCCCGACCGCGCTGAAGCAGCAGGTCCTGAAGGAGGGCACCGGGAAGACCGTCGCCAAGGGCGACCTGCTGGTGGCCGACTACCTCGGGCAGGTCTACGGGGGCAAGGTGTTCGACAACAGCTACGACCGGGGCAGCGCCGCCGGGTTCGCCATCGGCGTCGGCAAGGTCATCCCCGGGTGGGACAAGCTGCTCGTGGGCGACAAGGTCGGCAGCCGGGTGCTGCTCTCGGTGCCTTCGGCCGACGGCTACGGCGCGAAGGGCAACCCGCAGGCCGGCATCTCGGGGACCGACACCCTGGAGTTCGTCGTCGACATCGTCGGGAGCTACGACAAGAGCGCCACGGGCGACCCCAAGGCCGTGGCGCAGAAGGTGCGCACCCCGGGCATCACCGTCACCGGCGGGCCGGGCCTGAAGCCGGTCCTGAAAGTCGCCGCCGGCACCAAGGGCGTCACGAAGCCCACCCTCGTGGTGCTGGCCAAGGGCACCGGAGCGCCGGTCGCGCCGGGGCTGCTGATCGCGCAGTACGAGGCGGTCGACTACAAGAACGCCACGGCCGGCTCGACCTGGTCGGCGGGCACGCCGGCCGGCGTCAACGTCGCGACGACGGGCTCGAACTCGGTCTTCGACCAGGTCCGCGGTCTGCCGCTGGGCAGCCGGGTGCTGGTCGAGATCCCCGCTGCCAACGGTCAGCCGCCTGTCGTCGTGGTCGTCGACCTCGTGAGCCAGCCCGGCAACGCCGCGCACCCCACCACCGGCTGACCGCTGCACACCTGGCTGTCCCGTCCTGGCAGGTCGTTGACGCGCGACAACTAGCGTCTGCGGGGTGGACCGCGACGGCTGGCTGAACCTGCTCGGGCTCACACCCGAGGAGGTCCCCCGGCTGCTCGTCCTGGAGGGGACATGGTGGCGGCAGCGGGCCCTGGACACGCGCTTGCCGAGCCTGACCGACGTCCGCGAGACCGGGATGCCGGACCTGTGGTGGGGGCGCCTCGGTGGGGTCCCCGTCGCCTACTGCCCGGCGTACGGTGCGGCGCGGGCCGTCGAACCGGTGCACGTGCTCGGGCTGTGCGGCACCCCGCGGGTGGTGCAGATCGGCTCGTGCGGCGGCTTCGGCATCCCCACCGGGACGGTCGTCGTGTCGACCAGGGCGACCATCGGCGAGGGGGCCTCGCGCTACTACGGCGCCGAGGGTGTCTCGCTGCCCACCCCGGCCCTCGTCGAACGGGCAGCGCAGGCCCTGGACGACGTGCCCGTCGTGACCGGGCCTACGGTCAGCACCGACGCCCTGCTCGCGCAACCTGTTGCCCTGCAGCAGGAGTGGTCCAGCGCCGGGCACGTCGGCGTCGACCTGGAGACCAGCGCGGTCTTCTCCGCAGCGGCTGCCCTGTCGATGGAGGCGGTCTCGCTGCTGTTCGTCTGGGACGAGCTGCCGGGCCGGGCCTGGACCGACTCCTTCAGCCCCGAGGAGTTGGCCGCCCAGGCACGGGCGAACGCCGCCACGTGGCGGGTCGCCCTCGGTCTGCTGCCGTGAGCGTGCTGCTGGTCCTGGACCTGCTCGGGGTCTTCGTGTTCGGCCTGTCCGGGGCATCGGTCGCCATGGAGGAGGGCCTGGACCTTTTCGGTGTCGTCGTGCTGTCCGTGGTCGCAGCCCTTGGCGGCGGCCTGCTGCGCGACGTCCTGCTGGGGGCCGCGCCACCGGCCGCGCTGCGGGACTCCCGCTACCTGCTGGTCGCCCTGGTGGCCGGCGCCGTGACCCTGGTCGCGGCCCGCTACGTGCGACGGCTGGCCCCTCTGGTGCGGCTGCTCGATGCGGCGGGGCTGGGGTTGTTCGTCGCGGCGGGGACGGCGAAGGCTCTGTCGGTCGGCCTCGGAGCGGCTCCGGCGATGGCGCTGGGCTGCCTCACCGGCGTCGGCGGGGGCATCCTGCGTGACGTGCTGGTCGGTCAGGTCCCGACGGTGCTGCGCCGGGAGCTGTACGCCATCCCGGCCCTGCTCGGCGCCGCCGTCGTCTGCCTCGGCGACGGTGTCGGCACCCGTCCTGGTCCAACGGCCGTCGTAGCCGCTGGGCTGGTCTTCGGCGTCCGGATGCTCGGCGTCTGGCGGGACTGGCACTTCCCGGTCGCGCGGGGCACCTAGGAGCGGACAGCTCAGGCCCGATGCCGCAGGGGTTCGCCCCGGTGCCAACGCTCCACGTCCCCGACGAGCATGGCGGTGTGGTGGCCGACGACGTCCTCGGCCGCCCCGGCGAGGTGGGGCGTCAGCAGCAGGCCACGGGTCCGCAGCAGCCGGCTGTCGCGGGCTAGCGGCTCAGTGGCGAAGACGTCCAGGGCAGCTCCCGCGAGCCGGCCGGCGTCCAGCGCGTCGCAGAGCGCCTCCTCGTCCACGATCCCCCCGCCGGCGGTGTTCACGACGTAGGACGTCATGGGCATCCGGGCCAGCAGGGTGGCGTCGACGAGACCACGGGTCTCCGGGACGCGCGGGCAGTGCAGGGTGAGGACGGCGGACCGCTCGGCGAGCTCCCCGATCCCCAGGGAACCCTTGACGGTGGGGTCGCAGACGAGCACCTGCATGCCGAAGCCGTCGCGGGCCCGCTGCCCGACCCGGCTCCCGATGGCCCCCGCGCCCACGATGCCGAGGACGCGCCCGGCCAGCTCCGGGCCCCGGAAGTGCAGGTAGGGCAGGTCGTCCCCGACGTGCCAGCCCGTGTCGCGCAGGTGCCTCTCACTGGCGGCGATGCCCCTCACCAGCGAGAGGATCGCCCCGAGGACGAAGTCCGCCACGGAGTCGGCATTGCGGGCAGGTGTGAACAGGACCGGTACGTCGCGGGCCGCGCACGCGGCGAGGTCGACGTTGACGGGGCCGCCGCGCGCCGTCCCGACGAGCCGCAGCTCGGGCAGTGCTGCCAGGACCTCGGCGTCGACGACCTCGACCTCGGTGACCAGCAGCGCGGCGCCCCGGGCAACGTCGATGAGCTCCTGTCGGTCCAGCTGCCGGCGGGTCAGCCCCCAGCCGGCCCGCTCGACGATGTAGCCGAGCCGCTCGAGGCGGCGCACGCCGTCAGCTGTGATCTCCGCAGTCACCAGGGCCTTCACCCGGGCAGTCTCGCTCACCCGGGCAGGGCCGCTCGCAGCGCCTCGGTGACCTGCAGCCACCGCTCGCGACGGGGCGCCAGGACAGCCGGGTCCCCGGCGGGGACGACCGTCTCGGGCAGGCTGGGCCGGTGCGCGTGGGCACCGACCGCTCGGGCGACCAGGGCCGCCCCCGCCGCGGCCGGGCCACCGGTCGCCACGCGCAGGTCGCGGCCGAGCACCTGCGCGAGCACCGGGGCGAGCGGGGCGGCCCCGCCGCCGGCCAGGACGAGGTGGTCGGCCCGACAGCCGAGGGCGCGCTCCAAGTCCAGCACTCCCCCGGCCACCGCGAAGGCGTGCGACTCCAGCAGCGCCCGGGCGACCTGGCCCGCTGTGGTCGCCGGGCCCACCCCGACCAGCGACCACGGTGGCTTGACCTGCCACGTCTGCTGCGACCACCAGGGCGCCGCCGTCACGGCGACCACTCCTGCCGGCTCGTCGGCGATCTCTTCCCCCGCTAGGCCGGACCACCAGCCGGAGAAGGCTCCGGGGTAGCCGGCGTTGCCCTCGACCGCCCACAGGTCCGGCGCCGCGTGGGTGGAGACCCACGGGCGCTCGAGCGGGTCGACGACCGGATGCGAGGTCGCGGCCTGCACGGGTGTGCTCGACCCGGCGACGACGGTGACGACCCCATCCGCCAGCCCACCGGCGGCCATCGCCGCGAGCTGGGTGTCGCCGCAGCCCGAGACGACGGGCAGCCCGACCGGCAGTCCCCAGCCCACGAGCAGCTCACCGACGACCGTCCCCGCCTCGACGATCGGCGCGAGCAGCTCGGCTCGGATCCCGTTGTCCACCAGCAGCTCTGATGCCCACGACCGGGCGGCCACGTCCGCCATCGCCCCGGCACAGGCGTACGACACCTCAGTCACCTGCACCCCGCACAGCCGCCACAGCAGCCAGTCGTGCAGGAAGAGCACCCGTCGCGTCGCGGCCCACCGGTCAGGCTCCTCGGCCTGCACGGCCAGCAGCTTGGGAAGCGTCAGCTCCGGGGCCGGCCAGTGGCCGGTCAGCGCGTGCCGGCCGGCCAGCACCCCGTCGTACGCCGCTCCTCGTCGGTCGCTGTTGAGCACGCCGTTGCCCAGCACCTCGCCGTCGACTCCGAGCAGCACGAACCCCTGCCGCAGGGTGCTCACGGTGATGCCAAGCCAGTCATCCTCGCCGGCGTCGGCCACCGCAGCGCAGAGCGCCTCGCGGCAGGCGGCCTCCCAGACGGCGGGGTCCAGCTCGGCCCGGTGCTCGGCGGGTCGCAGGGTGGGCAGGGCGACGCTCGACGAGGCCCGCAGCCCCCCGCCGACCTCGTGGACCCAGGCCTTCACGGACGAGCCACCGACGTCGAGCCCCGCCGTGAGCTGCACTAGACCGAGGCCTCCCCGGCCCGGACCGTCTCGAGGTACGACGGCGGGCAGGCCGTCGTGGTGTCACCCAGCTGCAGCATCACCAGCGTCGCGCGGGCGGCCTCCTCGAGGTTGGCCGCGCGCTTGTGGGCCAGCTCGACGGTCTCGCCGAGGATCGAGCAGCCGTGGTTGCCGAGGACGACGCAGTTGCAGCCGCCGGCCGCCGCCTGCGCACCGGCCTCGGCGAGCTCCGGGGTGCCGCTCTGGATGAACGGCGTCGTCACGACCTCGCGGACGTAGTAGGCGTGGTCGATCGTCAGGAGCCGGATGGGCAGGCCCATCGCCGTCAGCAGGACCGAGGTCTGCGGGTGCAGGTGGACGACGGCGTTGACATCCGGCCGCACCCGGTAGCTCGCGAGGTGGAGCTGGGCCTCGCTGCTGGGGCGGGGATGTCCGGACAGCACGGTGCCGTCGGCGATCGAGACCGTGCTGAAGCTGTCCCTGCCCAGCTCGTCGAGCCAGGTGCCGCTGGCCGTCACGACGCACCGGTCCGAGCCCGGCTCACGGGCCGACAGGTTGCCGCCGGAGCCGATGACAAGCCCGGCGGCGACCGCCTTGCGGCCGACGGTGATCAGCTGGTCGACGAGGTCGGTCACGGGACCACGATCTCCTTCAGTCGGGGGGTGGGCTTGGTGAGCGCCTCGCTGAGGCCCTCGAGCGGGTGCGTGCCGGTCACGACGAGCGCGCCGTCGAGCCGGTCGAGCAGCGCGATCGCGTCGGGGAAGCAGCCGGGGCCAAGGTGGCCGCCGGCGACCTGCCGCTCACCGTGCTCGGCGATCCGGTTGAGGTCCAGCGACCACGGCCGGTCGTAAACGCCGTAGACCCCAAGCCTCCCACCGGCCCGCACCGCACCGAGCAGGACGTCGACGGCCGCGACGTCCCCGCTCACGTCGATCCCCACGTCGTACGCCGAGGCGACGGGATCCGTTGTCCAGTCGTCATAGCCCAGATCACCTGCCAGGCAGCCCTTCTCCAGCGACCGGACCAGGGCCGTGACGTGCTCGGCACCCTCGGCGCGGGCCGCCGTCGCGGCGAGCGCACCCAGCCCCCCGAGCCCGGCCACGAGTACCCGGTCGCCGGGGCGCACCCCGGCCCGGCGGACCGCGTGCAGGACGCAGGCCATTGGCTCGGCGAGCACGGCCTGCTCCCGCGTCAGCGCGTCGGGGACCGGGTGGACGAGCGCGTCAGCCGGCAGGGCGAGCTGCTCGGCGAACCCGCCGGGGATCCCGCTGCCGAGGTGCCGGCCGTCGGGCAGCAGGACCTCGGTGGTGACCCGCGTCCCGGTCGGCAGGGGGCCGTGGACGACGCGGGCGAGGACCTCGTGCCCGGGCACGAAGGGCCACGGCAGCTCGCCCCAGGGGTGCCGACCCGTCCACAGCATCCGGTCCGCCGCGCAGACGCCGGTCGCCTCGACGTCGAGCAGCCACGGCCCGTCCGGGGTGGGGAGCTCCGTGAGCCGGAAGTCGCCGGGACCGTGGGCGAGGACCGCCCTCACCCGCGGCGGGACAGCACGTGGTCGCGGCTCTCCCGGACAGCCTGCTCGCCGGTCATGAGCCCGGTACTCACCGCGCCGTACAGGTCGAAGGAGGCCGTACCCGCATAACCGGTTGCGTCCAGCGCGGCCACGAACGTGCCGAGGTCGTGCAACCGGCCGCAGGGCAGGTCATCGTCGCCACCGCCGAGCTCCGCGTCCCCGAGGTGCACGTGCAGCAGCAGGTCCCCCAGCAGCTCGACGACCTGCGCGGGGTCCTCACCCAGGGCGTAGGCGTGACCGGTGTCGAGCAGGACGCCCAGCCCGGGGACATGCTTGCACAGTGCCAGCGCCTCGGCGGCCGTCGCGACCGCGGTGTCGGGCTTGTACTCGAGCGCGAGGCGCACGTCGCCGGCGGCCTGGACGACGCGGCGCAGACCGGCGACGATCTCGGCCCCGACGGGGTCGGCGCCGGGCCACAGGCCGAGGACGGGCAGCCCCCGCTCGCGGCACACCTGCGCGCAGGCCCGGACCTGCTCGACCAGACGGTCGACCTCACCGGACAGCGCACCGGCTGGCCAGCGCTCGACGGGCAGCGACAGCAGGACGTCCGTGACGGGCACGTCAGCGGGCAGCGCCGCGAGCCGCTCGGGGGCCAGCTCCACCGCCGCGTCATAGACCCCGAGCTCGACGCCCTCGAGGCCGAGGGCAGCCGTCTGCCGGACGTGCTCGGGCCCCAGGGTGCCGTCAGGCCAGGAGTTCCAGTCGGCATCGGTGAGCCGCCAGGTGCTCATCCGGACTGCTCCCGCAGGCGCTGCAGGGTCGCCTCGCGCACCGGTCCGGTCTGCGCCTGCACGAGCAGGAACGCTGCTTCGCGCAGGTGCCGCTGGGGGGGCGCCGACAGCTCCATGGCGCTGCCTCCCGTCGCGACGACCAGCGCCGAGGCCGACCGGATGCCCAGCTCCAGGGCGTGGGCGCGGATGGCGAGCCGGTCCTCGACCTGCTCCAGCGGCGGGACGTGGTCGATGAGGGCGTAGGCCTGGCTGCGCAGGGCCATGGCCTCATCGGCGAGCTCCTCCGCCAGCCGGGCCGCGGTGTCGTCACCGCGGCGCTCGGCGACCTGCGCCAGCCGGCGCACCACCTCGGCCTGCAGACCGAACAGCGAGGCACTGGTGTCGGCGGTCTTCGCCCGGTCGGCGGCCAGCCAGTCGTCGTACGGCCGGACGGCGGCGACATCGGCGTTGGCGACGAAGAACGCGTCCAGGTCGAAGGTCACGGTCGAGGTGGCCTGCATCGCCGCCAGCCGCATCGGCGCGCTCGAGGTGAGCCCTCCGCCGTCGCGAGCGGGCACGAGCGTCATCACGGCCTGCCCGTCGGCGGACAATCCGCAGAGCAGAACGACGTCGCACAGGCCCCAGGACGTCATCCACCCGACGTGTCCGTCGAGCTGCCAGCCGCCCTCGACCCGGGTCGCGAGCACGGCGGGCGGACCGGGGCGACGCAGGTGGGCCACGGCGACGCCCGCGAGGACCTCGCCGGTGCACAGCGGCCCCAGCAGTCGCTCCCGGAGCGGTTCGTTGTCCGAGCTAGCGAGCACGGCGAGCGGCATCGCGTGCTGGGTCAGCACGAACCACGTCGCGAGGTCGGCGCCGGCCAGGACCTCGACGACCTCGCGCACCACCCGCGGCGGCGCACCTCCACCGCCGTACGCCGGGGGGCCGGCCAGGCCGAGCAGCCCGGCCCGGGCCAGCGCATCGAGGTGGCTGCGCGGGACCCCCTCGACGTCCACCCGCTCGGCGGACGGGCGCAGCAGCTCGTCGGCCAGCCGCTCGGCCAGCAGGACCGGGGAGGTCGTCGTTGTCACGCCCCAAGCCTAGGTGCGCGGGTCCCCACCCGCCGACGGCGCCGAAGCCACCGTCGACACACACGATCGCGCCGGTCGTCGCGGGTAACCACTCGGACAGCAGCATCACGCAGGCCTGCGCGACCGGCTCCGCGTCGCGGACGTCCCAGCCCAGCGGGGCCCGGCGACCCGACGGGTGAGCGACATCGGTCGGCCGAAGCTCGACCTCCGCGCCCTGCTCGTCGGCCAGGCGGGCGACGCTCGCCTCGATGAGGACCCCGGTGACGAGCAGCCGCTTGCCTGCCAGCAGGCTCAAGCGACCTTCGTCATGATCAGGTCGAGGAAGGCGCCGATCGTCGTCAGGTCGGTGAGCTCGTCCTCGGGCAGCTCGATCCCGAGCGCATCCTCGAGGTCCATCGTGTACTCCACGAGCGACAGGGAGTCGACGTCGAGGTCCTCGACAAAGGACTTGTCCTCCTGGACGGCGTCGGGCTCGACCTCGAGCAGCTCGACGGCCTTGTCCCTCATGACCTGCAACACCTCGGCGCGCTCCATGGGGGAAGGCTAGTGGCCCATCCCGAGCCCACCGTCCACGGGCAGGACCGCACCGGTGACGTAGGCGGAGGCGTCGGAGGCGAGGAAGCCGATGACGGCGGCGATCTCCTCCGGCGCCGCGGTCCGGCCCAGCGGGATGGTGCCGAGCAGCTCGGCCCGCCGGGCCTCGGTGAGCTCGGCGGTCATGTCGGTGTCGACGAAGCCGGGTGCGACCACGTTGGCGGTGATGGACCGCGACCCCAGCTCACGGGCCAACGACCGGGACAGCCCCACCAGCCCCGCCTTCGACGCGGCGTAGTTGGCCTGGCCGGCTCCGCCCGACAGGCCAACGACGCTGCTGACGAAGACCAGCCTGCCCCAGCGGGCCTTGAGCATCCCCCGGGACGCGCGCTTGGCAACCCGGAAGGCGGCGGTGAGGTTGGCGTCGAGAACCGAGGTGAACGAGGCCTCGCTCATCCGCAGCAGCAGCTGGTCATCGGTGATGCCGGCGTTGCTCACGACCACCTCGACCGGCCCCTGCGCGGCCTCGACCTCGGTGAACGCCGCATCCACCTCCGCGCTCGAGGTCACATCGCACCGGACGGCGAGCAGCCCCTCGGGCGGGGCTGACCGGTAGGTCACGGCAACCCGGTGGCCCTGCTCGGCAAGCAGCCGGGCCGTCGCGAGGCCGATGCCCCGGCTGCCTCCGGTCACCAGGACCGAGCGTCCAGTGGTGCTCACAGCTACTCCAGGTCGTCAGGGCCGGCCACGGACAGGGACGGCAGGTCGGCGTGCACGCAGGGCATGGTGCCGCACCCCTCGTAGGCTCAGGACGTGGCTGCCCCGGACGACCTGCACGAACGCCTGCTGGAACTAAGCGCCCAGACCCTGGAGGTCGGGCCCGACCAGCTCACCGCCGAGGCGCTGCTCAACGACGACCTGGGGATCGACAGCCTGGCGGCGATCGAGTGGGGCATGACCATCGAGGACGCCTTCGGGGTGGTCATCCCCGAGCAGGCATGGGTCGACGTCACGACGTACGGCGCGGTCGAGGACCTGGTCCGTCGTCAGCTGGCCAGCGCATGAGGGCCCGGCCGGCTCCGCGCCGGGTCGTCGTCACCGGCATCGGGGTGGTCTCCCCGGCAGGCACCGGGCTGAAGGCCTTCTGGACGGGTCTGCGGACGCAGCCCCCGCTGCGCCGTCAGCGCGAGGTCATCGACTTCGATGCCGGCAGCTGGCTGACAGGCAAGGAGCAGCGGCACCACGACCGCTTCACGCACTTCGCGATCGCCGCGGCGCAGATGGCGGTCGAGCACGCAGGCGGGCTGCCGGCGGTCGAGCCCACCCGGGCCGGGGTGAGCCTGGGCACCGGCATCGGAGGGGTCGGGACCCTCGAGACCCAGGTCGCGGTGCTGGCCGAGCGCGGCCCGGGTCGCGTCTCCCCCTTCACGATCCCGATGGTCATGCCCAACGCGGGCGCAGCCGCAGTCGCCCTGCGGCTGGGCTGGCAGGGGCCATGCGAGACGCTCACGACTGCCTGTGCCGCAGGCACTCACAGCATCGGCGCGGGTGCTCGCCTGATCGCGGACGGACGCTGCGACCTGGTCCTGGCCGGCGGAGCCGAGAGCTCGATGACCCCCACCACGGTCGCGGCGTTCACCAAGATGACCGCCCTGTCCGAGACCGGGCTGTCGCGGCCCTTCGACATCGACCGGGACGGTTTCTGCATCGCCGAAGGAGCCGCCGTACTGCTGCTGGAGGACCGTGACAGCGCCCTGGCGCGCGGTGCCCACGTCTACGGCGAGGTCGCGGGGGCGGCGTCGACCTGCGACGCCCACCACATCACCGCTCCCAGCCCGGGCGGGGTCGGCGCGGCAGCCTGCATGCGGATGGCGATCGACGACGCCGGGCTCGTCCCGGCCGACGTCCGGCACGTCAACGCGCACGGCACCTCGACCCCGCTGAACGACCAGGCCGAGGCGCAGGCCGTCGCGACGGTCTTCGGACCCGGCGCCGTGCCCGTGACCAGCATCAAGGGCGTGACCGGTCACGGGCTCGGGGCGGCCGGGGCGCTGGAGGCCGCTGCCGTCCTGCTGTCCTTCGCGCACCGGGAGCTTCCGCCCACGATGGGCACCAGCGTCGTCGACCCGTCCCTCGAGATCGACGTCGTGCTCGAGCCCCGGGCGTGGGAGCCCGGCCCGACGGTGAGCAACAGCTTCGGCTTCGGCGGTCACAACGGCTCGCTGGTGCTGGTCCCGTGACCGCTGACCTCGCCCTCGCGCACCAGCTCGCCGACGTTGCCGACGCGATCACGCTGGACCGCTTCCGGGCCCTGGACCTCGACGTGACCGCCAAGCCCGACCTGACCCCGGTCAGCGACGCCGACCTGGCCGTCGAGGCGGCGCTGCGGGCCCTGCTGGCCACCGAGCGCCCCGGCGACGCCGTTCTGGGCGAGGAGCACGGGGTGACCGGTGACGGCCCGCGCCGGTGGGTCGTCGACCCCGTCGACGGGACGAAGAACTTCGTCCGCGGCGTACCGGTGTGGGCCACGCTGATCGCGCTGCAGATCGACGGTGTCGTCGAGATCGGGGTCGTCAGCGCCCCCGCCCTCGGACGCCGCTGGTGGGCCGCCCGCGGCCAGGGCGCCTTTGCCGGACCGTCGTACGACGCGGGGACGCGGCTCACGGTCAGCGGGGTCGCAGACCTCGGCGACGCGCACCTGAGCTACAGCTCGCTGAGCGGCTGGGAGGAGCAGGGTCGGCTGTCCGGGCTGCTCTCGCTGTCACGGGACTGCTGGCGCACCAGGGCTTTCGGTGACTTCTGGTCGCACGTGCTCGTGGCCGAGGGGGCCGTCGACGCCTCGTTCGAGCCGGAGGTGTCGCTGTGGGACCTGGCCGCCCTGCAGGTCGTCGTCGAGGAGGCCGGCGGGACCTTCACCGATCTTTCTGGTCGCCCCACCCCCGACGGTGGGAGCGTGGTCTGCAGCAATGGCCTGCTGCACCAGACCGTCCTGTCACGCCTGGAGGCGAGATGACCACCCTGACCGACCGCCCGCGCGCCGCCCTGCTTGTCGTCGACGTCCAGAACGACGTCGTCGCGCAGGCCCACGACCGGGACGGAGTCGTCGGACGCATCGCCGACCTCGTCGACCGGGCCAGGGCCGCGCACGTCCCCGTCGTGTGGGTCCAGCACGCCGACGGTGGCCTGCCCACCGGGACGGCCGGGTGGGAGCTCGTCCCCGAGCTGGTGCCGGCGGACGGCGAGCCCGTCGTGCACAAGGGGTACGGCGACTCCTTCGAGGACACCGACCTCGAGAGCGTCCTCGCGCAGCGGGGCGTGGGGCACCTGGTGGTGACGGGCGCGCAGACCGACATGTGCATCCGGTCGACCCTGCACGGGGCGATCACGCGCGGCTACGACGCGACGCTGGTGGCTGATGCGCACACCACCGAGGACCTCAGCTCCGAGGGTGCCCCAACGCCGGACCTCGTCATCGCCCACACCAACCTGTACTGGGAGCACCACCGGGCCCCTGGCCGCACCGGCGGGACGGTGCAGTCAGCCGACGTCGCCTTCGACACAAACAGTCCGCAGCAGTGACGACCGGGGCGCCGCGTCGTACGGTCCTGGGCACCGCACTCCGAGGAGCCCTCGTGCGCCGTTGCCTGTTGGTTTGGCCCTTTCTGTCGCTGCTGTGGGCCTCACCGGCCCTGGCCATCACCAACGGCGCCCCCGACGGCGCGGCGCACCCGCAGGTCGGGGGCCTGGTCGCCGACCACGCCTACTCCGACGGCACCTGGCTCTACTGCTCCGGCACCTTGATCAGCCCGACCGTCTTCCTGACGGCGGCGCACTGCGCCGAGACGACGCGCGTGCGGGTGTCGTTCTCCTCGGCCTACCAAGACGGGGACACGACGTACAGCGGCACGTTCCACGGCGACCCGGCGTACAACCAGACGCAGAGCGACCCGCACGACATCGCCGTCGTCGAGCTCGACAAGGCTGTCAAGGGCATCATCCCGGCCTTGCTGCCCAAGGCCGGATCCTTGGGCGCTCTGCCTGCCACGCAGCAGTTCACGAGCGTGGGGTACGGCGCCTACCAGGTCAGCCAGGGCCCGGGAGGCCACGGCTTCCTCTACAACGACGTCCGCGGGGTCGCGACCGGGACGCTCAACGCCACCAACTCGGCGTGGCTGCGGGTCTCGATGAACCCCTCCACCGACAACGGCGGCACCTGCTACGGCGACTCCGGCGGTCCGAACTTCCTCGGCACCTCCACCGTCATCGCCGCGACCACGATCACCGGCGACGCGATCTGCCGCAGCACCAACGTCGACTACCGCCTGGACACCCCGTCCGCCCGGACGTTCCTGGCCCCGTACGTCGCCCTGCCCTGACCTGGTCGAGGCCCACTGTCAGGCGTCGACGCGGGCCCGCCGGGCGTCGTACCACCGCAGCAGGACGGGCGTGAGGGCCAGCGCTGCGGCGTCGAACCACGCGTAACCGCCGGCGATCCCGCTCGGCGGGTTGCCGATCGCGATCAGGCCGGTCGGGTCGTGCGTGGACCAGCGCCAGGTCCCGAGCGTCGTCCCGACGACCTCGAGGTAGGACACCACCAGGAACGCGCCCGCGTAGACGAGCCGGCTGCGACCCCACCGGCTGAAGACCAGCAGGCACCCGAACCAGAACGCCCCCAGGACGTCGAGCTGCGGCGAGAACGCCAGTCCCCAGACCGCCCAAGCCCCGCAGGTGACCAGCGTGGCCGCGGTCAAGACAGGAGCGTGCTCCCTCGCCCACGCCGAACGACCGATGCCCAAGGCCGCGAGGTAGACCAGGCCGTGCCCCGGCGGGACGAACGCCGGGATGTTGTGCAGGCGGTAGACGTAGACGTCAAGGCCCCCCGAGAAGACGTACTCGACCAGGGTCGCGAAGGCCACAACGACGGCGACCTGCACCCGTGTCGCCCGGTTCTCCCTGCGCAGCAGGGTGAGCAGCAGCAGCCAGGTTCCCAGACCGATAAGCCGCTGCTGGCCCAGCGTCGCACCGGTGTCCAGGCCGAGGGCGACCGCGACCCACGCGACGACGGTGAGCGGCAGGAGCACGGGAGCAACGATGCCCTAGCTGCGGGGCGGGGCCACGTCGATCTGCGCCGGGACGGCGAGCCCGACGGGGCAGGAGACGCCGTTGAAGCCGTGGTTGCAGTAACCACCGGGGTTCTTGAACAGGTACTGCTGGTGGTAGGCCTCGGCGTAGAAGAAGGGCCCGGCCGGCAGCACCTCGGTGGTGATGCTGCCCTTGCCCGCAGCGGTCAGCGCCGCCTGGTAGGCCTCGCGGGACGCCTTCGCCGTCACGAGCTGCGCATCACTGGTCGTGTAGACCGCCGAGCGGTACTGCGTGCCCTGGTCGTTGCCCTGCCGCATCCCCTGCGTCGGGTCGTGGTTCTCCCAGAACAGGACAAGCAGCGCCTCTAGGGAGGTGACGCGGGGGTCGTAGACGACCTGGACCGCCTCGGTGTGGCCGGTCCGCCCAGTGCAGGCCTCCTCGTACGTCGGGTTCGGGGTGTGCCCCCCTGCGTAGCCGGCCGCCGTGCTGATGACCCCGGGGGCATGCCAGAAGATCCGCTCGGCGCCCCAGAAGCAGCCCATCCCGACGTACACCGTCTCAAGGGGCGGCGCGAAGGGACCGGTGAGGCCCGCGTCGAGCACCTCGTGGTGGGCCGGGACCGCCATCGGGGTGGGCCGGCCCGGCAGCGCCTCGTCCGCGGTCGGGAGGTCGGTCTTGCGCAGGAAGGAGAACATGCCATGGACAACCGCCAGAGCGGGCGAGGCGTTCCCGCTCACCCGCACCGTCACGAGGCGGGGAACAGCACCCCGGGGTTGAGCAGACCTGTCGGGTCCAGCGCCGCCTTGACGGCCCGCATCGCGGCGATCTCGACGGGTGAGCGCGACAGCTGCAGCCAGGCGGCCTTGGCCCGCCCGACCCCGTGCTCGCTGCTGATCGAGCCCTCCAGCGACGCCACCAGCCGCAGGACCGCCTCGGTGACCTGCTCGTGCAGCTCGCCGGTGTCCAGGACGTTGACGTGCAGGTTTCCCTCGTTGACGTGGCCGAAGACGATCGGCCGGGCTCCCGGGCAGACGCCGAGGATGGCGGGCTCCAGGCCGGCGACTAGGGCGGGCAGGGAGGCGGTGGGCACCGAGACGTCGAGCTTGACCGGGACGCCCTGCGCGCTGATCGCCTCGGTGTGCATCTCGCGGTAGGCCCACAGCGCCCGCTGGCCCGCGGCGTCGTCGGCGACCCGGGCGTCGACCAGGCCCGGCGCCTCCCCGACGGCTTCGACGAGCTGGGCCGTCGGGTCGTGGCGGTCCGAGCACTCCAGCAGCAGGTAGGCGGGGTGGTCCTCCGGGAACGGCGCCGGCAGCCCGCCGTGGGCGCGGACCAGGGCGAGGCCGGGCGCGTAGAACAGCTCTGCCGCCGACAGCGAGGGCAGCGCCTCGCGCAGCCCTGGCAGCAGGGCCACGGCCGCCTCGGTCGAGTCCATCGCGAGCAGCGCGACGGCCCGTGACCGCATTCGCGGCACCAGGCGCAGGCGTACGGCGGTGACGACCGCCAGCGTGCCCTCCGACCCGGCGAGCAGGCCGACCAGGTCGTAGCCCGTGCCGTCCTTGGCCAGGCCCGCCATCCGGGACAGCACAGAGCCGTCGGCCAGCACGGCCTCCAGACCGACGATCTGGGCCCGCATCGAGCCGTAGCGCAGCACCCGGATACCGCCGGCGTTGGTGGCGACGAGCCCCCCGACCGTCGCGGAGTCACGAGCTGCGAGGTCCACCCCGACGTCGAGGTCCACGGCGCGGGCATGTGCCTGCAGCGCAGCAAGAGTCACGCCAGCCCCGGCGGTGACCTGGCCGGCGGCCCGGTCGACCTCACCCAGGTCGGTCAGCCGGGTCAGCGATAGCACGACCTCTCCCCCGGCGGGCACGGCGCCACCGACCAGCGAGGTGTTACCGCCCTGCACGACGACCCCGACGCCGGCGGCGCCGCAGGCGCGCAGGACACCCGCGACCTGCTCCGTCGCACGGGGGCGGACGACGGCGATCGCGCGACCGGTGAACCGCCCCGTCCAGTCGGTCTCGTAGGACGACTTGAGGTCGTCCTCGACCAGCACGTGCTCGGCCCCGGCGACGGCCCGCAGCGCCTCGAGCAGGCCCGTCACCGCAGGACCCGCAACCGAACCGTCTCGGGCAGGGCGGTCAGCGCGGTGACGACGTCGACGTCGCAGCCGGTGGAGATGTCGGTGACGACGAAGCCGAACGAGCCGCGAGTCGACAGCAGCTGGCCCTCGATGTTGACGCCGTGCTCGGCCAGCAGGCCGTTCACGGTCGCAAGGACTCCGGGGGTGTTGACGTGCAGGTGCAGCAGCCGGGTCTGGCCGGGCTCGCGGGGCAGCGCGACGGCGGGCAGGTTGACGGATAGGGAGGTGCTGCCGTCTTGCACGTAGTCGCGCAGCTTGCCGGCGACGAAGTGGCCGATGTCCTGCTGGGCCTCCTCCGTCGACCCGCCGACGTGCGGGGTGAGGATGACGTTGGGCAGCCCGCGCAGGACCGAGACGAACTCCTCGCCCGTGGTCTTGGGCTCCACGGGGAACACGTCGACGGCCGCACCCGCGATGTGTCCGGACAGGACGTGCTCGCGGAGCGCCTCGTGGTCGACGACGAAGCCGCGCGAGAGGTTGAGGAAGACGCTGCCCGGCCGCATCCGGGCAAACTGCTCCTCGCCGAAGATGCCGCTGTTGCTGGACCGCCCGTCGACGTGCAGCGACACGACGTCGCACTCGGCCAGCAGCTCGTCCAGGGTGCCGCACCGACGCGCGTTGCCCAGCGCCAGCCGGTCGGCGGTGTCGTAGAACAGGACCCGCATGCCGAGCGACTCGGCGAGCACCGACAGCTGGCTGCCGATGTTGCCGTAGCCGACGATGCCGAGCCTGCGCCCACGCACCTCGTGGCTGCCGACGGCGGACTTGTCCCAGACCCCAGCGTGCATGTCGGTGTTCTTGTCGGTCAGCCGGCGGGTCAGCGCGATCAACTCGGAGATCGCGAGCTCGACGACGCTGCGGGTGTTGGAGAAGGGAGCATTGAAGACCGCGACGCCGCACTGTGAGGCGGAATCGAGGTCGATCTGGTTGGTCCCGATGCAGAACGCACCGACAGCGAGCAGGTCGGCGCCGGCGACGAGGGCCTTCTCGGTGAGCTGGGTGTTGGAGCGCAGGCCGAGCACGTGTACCCCGGCGATCCGTTCGAGCAGCTCGGCCTCTCCGAGGGCGCGGTCGAGCCGCTCGACCTCGAAGCCCGCGTCACGCAGGCAGAAGGCCGCGTCGTCATGGATGCTCTCGAGCAGCAGGGCGCGCAGACCGCTCGCCACGTCCATACCTCTTCCCCACGACGGCGGTCGCCGACCGCTCTCGCCCCGAGGCAGAGGTTACCGGAGACAGACCCGCCAGCTCCTCTCAGGCAGGTCCCAACGGACTCACAGCATCTTCACAGCGAGCCTGGGCACAGTGGTCGCATGACTGACAACGACGCCCCCTCGAGCTCCGCGTCCTCCATGCCTGACGCGCCCTGGTGGTCCCAGCCGAACACCCAGACCCAGGTGCTGGACGAGCCCCGTCCCACCTCCCCGCCGCCGCCGGTGATCCCCCCGGCCGAGCCGGGCCGGAGACCTCGACGAGGAGGCGCCGGCCTGCTGGTGCTGGCCCTGCTCGCCGCAGGTGGCACGGGAGGTGCTGTCGTCGCGGCAGTCGACGGCAACGGGTCGTCGACCGCGGCCGCCGGCAGCCCGCTGGTCCGTGACGGCGCGGTTCTGGCGAGCAACGGGACCGCCGCCGTCGGCGGGACGCCCGAGTCGGCTGCGGCCGCCGTCGGTCCCAGCGTCGTCACGATCGAGGTCACCGGGACCTCGCAGGTGGACAACGGCTTCGGCACCCAGACCCAGCAGGTCTCCGACACCGGCTCGGGGGTGATCCTGCGGACTGACGGCTACGTGCTGACCAACAACCACGTCGTGGCCCCGGCAGAGGGCGGCGGCTCGGTCTCGGTGACGCTCTCCGGGGGCAAGACCGTCAAGGCCAGCATCGTGGGCCACGACGCCACCAGCGACCTGGCCGTGCTGAAGCTGGCGGAGGCCACCGGCCTGAAGGCTGCCGTCTTCGCCGACTCGGAGAAACTGAAGGTCGGCCAGGCGGTGCTCGCCGTCGGTGCCCCGCTCGGGCTGGCCAACACCGTGACGCAGGGCATCGTGTCGACGCTCCACCGGCCGGTCGCGACCGGTGAGCCCGGCGCCTCGGCGCAAGCGGTCATCGACGCGGTCCAGACCGATGCGGCGATCAACCCGGGCAACAGCGGCGGGGCACTCGTCGACCTCGCCGGTCGGGTCGTGGGCATCAACAGCGCCATCGCCACCACGGGCAGCGGCGGCTCCGGACAGTCGGGGAACATCGGCGTCGGCTTCGCGATCCCCTCCAACGACGCGGCCCGGGTCGCCGACCAGCTCATCGCCACGGGCCACGCGGCGCACTCGCAGATCGGTGTCTCCGTGGGCGACACGAGCCGGGGCAACCTGCCCGGCAACGGCGCGACCCTCGGAGCGGTCACGGCCGGCAGCCCGGCAGCCACCGGCGGGCTGCAGGCCGGGGACCTCGTGACGGCCATCGACGGCCGTGCCGTGACCGACGCCAACAGCCTGATCGTCGCCATCCGGTCGCACGACCCCGGCAGCACGATCACCGTCGCCTACACCCGGGGCGGCCAGGCCCGGACGGCGAAGCTCACCACGGCAAGCGCCTCCTCGGACTGACCGGCGGCACCCGCGACGGGGACGGTGCGCTCAGGCCCGGCCCCATCGTCCCGCCGTGCACCGAGGGCTCAGACGCCGACGGCTGAGAACCCACCGTCGACGTACACGATCGAGCCGGTCGTGGCGGGGAACCAGTCCGACATCAGTGCGACGCAGGTACGGGCCACCGGCTCGGGGTCGTTGACGTCCCACCCGAGCGGGGCACGCTCGGACCAGGCGGTCTCGAAGGTCGCGAAGCCCGGGATCGCCTTGGCGGCCATGGTCTTGAGCGGACCGGCGGCGACCAGGTTCGCCCGCACCCCGTGCGGGCCGAGGTCCCTGGCCAGGTAGCGGTTCGCGCTCTCCAGCCCCGCCTTGGCAACGCCCATCCAGTCGTACGCCGGCCAGGCCACGCGCGCGTCGAAGTCCAGCCCGACGTACGACGAGCCGGGGGCGAGCAGCGGCAGGCAGGCGCGAGCCAGGGCCGGGTAGCTCCAGGTCGACACGTGCAGGGCGGTCCCGACGTCCTCCCAGCTGGTGTCCAGCACCCCCTGGCCGAGGGCGGAGGGGGGCGCGAAGCCGATGGCGTGCAGCACCGCGTCGAGTCCGTCGACGTGCTCTCGGACCCGCTCGGGCAGCAGCTCGAGGTCCTCGGGGGCGGTGACGTCGAGCTGGACGACCGGGGGGCTGCCCGGGAGCCGACGCGCGATCCGGGTCGTCAGGGACAGCGCCCGACCGAAGCCGGTCAGCACCACCGTGGCACCCTGCTCGGCGGCGAGCCGGGCCACCGAGAAGGCGATGGAGCGCTCGGTGAGCACCCCCGTGACGAGCAGGCGCTTGCCCTCCAGCAGGCCGGTCACGGGGTCTCCAGGTGGTCGGCGAGGACGCGCTGCGCCTCGCGGGGGGCGGTCCAGAACACGCCGGCCTCGGGCAGGACGTGCAGGTGGGACGCGGGCAGGGCGGCAGCAAGCTCCTCGGCGACGTCGAGGCGGTGCAGGGGGTCGGCCTGCTGGGCGAGGACCAGCGCGGGCGCCGACACCCCGGCCAGCACGGAGCGGTCCCGCAGCGGACGGTCATCCAGCCGGGGGAAGGGCGCGGGTCGCTCGACCAGGGTCAGGGCCCGTCGTCGTACCAGACTCGCGACTCCGCGCCGTGCCTGCACCTCCTCAGGGAGCTCGCCGAGGAGCAGGGCTGCGACCGCGTCCGGGTCATCGCCGTCGATGGCATGGCCGAGCTGCTGCAGGCGCTGGGTCGCCCCGTCGGCGCGGGTCGCGTCGATGGCCGCCGGCAGGACGAGGACGATCCGCTCGAACCGCTCGGGGTCGCGGGACAGCGCCCGCAGCAGCGCGCCGGCGCCGAGGGACAGCCCGACGGCCCGAGTGGCCCCGACCTCGTCGGCGACAGCGAGCAGGTCGTCGGCGAGCAGGTCGTAGTCCCACCCTCCGGGCAGCGCCCCGCTGGCGCCGTGCCCGCGGAAGTCCAGCAGCACGCGGGTACCGGTGACCCGGGTCGCAAGCGGTCGGGTCTCCGCCGTGGAGCCGCCCAGCCCGTGGGCGAAGACAGTCACGGGGGCCCCTGCCCCCAGGGCGCTCCAAGCGACCTCGCCGGTCCGGGTGGGCAGGGCAGCCATCGTCACGTGGCGACCATCGTCACGCAGCGACCCTGGCCGTGCGGTCCGCTCACAGGGGACCGTTGGGGCGGCTGCCGCGGCGCTGTGGCAGCTCCGCGAGGGTGCGCACGAGTTCCGACCGCGTGTCGCGGGGCTCGACGACGCGGTCGACAGCCCCGCACTCCAGCGCCCGCGTCAGGCCGCCGGTCGTGGCCTCGTGGTCGGCGGCCAGGCGGAGCACCAGCCGGGCCCGGGCCTGCGGGTCACGCTCGGCCGCGAGCTCCCGGCGGTGCAGGACCTCGACGGCCGCCGAAGCGCCCATGACGTCGACCTGCGCTCCCGGCCAGGCCAGGACCAGGTCCGCGCCCAGGCCCTTGCTGCCCATTGCGATGAACGCGCCACCGTAGGCCTTGCGCAGCACGACGGTCAGTCGCGGGACGGTGGCACCGGCGTAGGCGTGCAGGAGCTTGGCACCTCGGCGAAGGACGCCGAGGTCCTCCTGGGCGACGCCGGGCAGGTAGCCGGGGACATCCACGAGAAAGATCAGCGGCAGCCCCATGGCGTCGCACCACTGCACGAAACGCCCTGTCTTGTCGCCTGTCTCGGCGTCCAGGCAGCCCGCGATCCGCTGCGGGTCGTTGGCCACCACGCCCACGCTGCGACCTCCGAGCCGACCGAGGAAGGTGACGGCACTCATCGCCCAGTCGGCGTGCAGCTCGAGGTGGGAGCCGGGGTCAAGCAGCGCCTTGACCACGGGACGCACGTCGTAGGACTGCCGGTCGTTGGTGGGGACCAGCGACCCAGGGTCGCGGTCGTCGTCATCGGCGAGGCGGACGTCGACCTGGCCCTGGGCACCGACGAGCCCCACCAGGCGCCGTGCGGCGTAGAGCGCCTCGTCGTCGGTCGCGGCCGCGAGGTGCACGACCCCGGACAGCCGACCGTGGGTGTCCGGCCCGCCGAGCCGCTCCATGTCGACGTCCTCGCCGGTGACCCGACGCACGACGTCGGGTCCGGTGACGAAGATGCGCCCGCGCGGGCCCATGATCACAACGTCCGTGAGCGCCGGGCCGTACGCCGCACCGCCGGCCGCCGGGCCGAGCACGACCGAGACCTGCAGGACCTTGCCACTGGCCCGGGTCTGCGCCACGAAGATCCGGGCGACCCCGTCAAGACCGCTGACGCCCTCGCGGAGGCGAGACCCACCTGAGTGCCAGACCCCCACGATGGGGATCCCGAGCTCGACGGCCCGGTCGGTGGCGGCGGCGATGGCTGCGCTGCTGGCCACACCGAGCGCACCACCCTGGACCGTCGGGTCGGTGGCGAACGCGATCACCTCGGTGCCGCGGATGCTTCCCTGGCCGACGAGCACGCCGTCGGCCTCCTCCAGCACGCGCCAGCCGTCGAGCAGGGTGGCCAGTCGCTGGGCGCACAGCGTGGTCAGCGCCGGGGCAGTGGTCGTCACCGGCACAGCACCAGGGAGACGTCGTGCCCACCGAAGCCGAAGGACGTCGACAGCGCCGCGTCGTGCTGCAGCCGCCTGGGCTCCAGCCGTACGACGTCGAGATCGGCCTCGTCGTCGAGGTTGTCCAGGTTGCGGATCGCGGGGACCAGCCCGTCGCGTAGGGCCAGCACGGTCGCGACGGCCTCCACGGCCCCGGCCGCGCCGAGCAGGTGGCCGGTGCAGGACTTGGTGGCCGTGACGGCAGGCCGGTGGTCGCCGAGCGCCGTGTGCAGGGCCCTGACCTCGGCGACATCGCCGAGCGGGGTCGAAGTCGCGTGAGCGTTGACGTGCCCGATGTCGGTCGCCGTCAGCCCAGCGTCGCGCAGTGCCAGGACGATGCTGCGCGCCGCTCCCTGACCGGATGGGTCGGGCGCGGTCACGTGGTAGGCGTCGGAGGTTGTGGCCGCTCCGGCGACCCAGCCGTGGATGCGTGCCCCGCGGGCCCGGGCGTGCTCCTCGGTCTCGAGGACGACGATGCCGGCGCCCTCGCCGAGCACGAAGCCGTCGCGGGCTTTGTCGTAGGGACGGCTGGCTGCCTCCGGCTCGTCGTGCCGGGTGGACAGCGCCCGCATCTGGGCGAACCCAGCCAGCGGCAGCGGGTGGACGCACGCCTCGGAGCCCCCGGCGACCACGACGTCGACGCGCCCGCTGCGCAGCAGGTCCAGGGCCTGGGCAATCGCCTCAGCCCCAGACGCGCAGGCGCTCACGGGTGTGTGCACCCCACCCCGGGCACCAAGCTCGAGCCCGACGGTCGCCGCGGGGCCGTTCGGCATGAGCATCGGCACGAGGTGCGGCGAGACCCGGCGGGGGCCGGACTCCCGCAGCACATCGGCCTGCCCCAGGATCGTCAGCGCCCCTCCGATTCCGGACCCGACGATGACGGCGAGCCGCTCAGGCTCCACCTCGGGACTGCCGGCGTCTGCCCACGCCTCCCTGGCGGCGACCAGGGCGAGCTGCTGCACCCGGTCCAGGGTCCGGGCCTCGACCCGGTCGAGGCGCCCGGTTAAGTCGACGGTCGCCGCGAGGCGGGCCGGGAGCTGGTCCCACGGCTCGCCCTCGAGCAGCCGCACGCCGGAGCGCCCGCTGAGCAGGCCCTCCTGGAGTGCGGCCACATCGGGGCCGAGGGGCGTGACAGCACCGAGCCCGGTGACGGCGACCGAGGTCACGCAGGCACCGAGGCGGTGATCAGCGCCACGGCGTCTCCGACGGTGCGCAGGGCCTCGAGCGCCTCGTCCGGGATGCGGACGTTGAAGCGCTCCTCGCAGGCGACCACGACCTCGACCATGGTGAGGCTGTCGATCTCGAGGTCGTCGCCGAAGGCGGCGCTGGGCACGACCTTGTCGACGGGGGTGCCGGCAACCTCGTCGAGGATCTCGGCGAGCCCGGCGAGGACGTCCTGGGAGGTGGCGGTGGTCATGGGTCGGCTCCTAGTCGATCGGGTGGTGGTGCGGATCAGGGGCGTACGGATCAGGGGACGTGCGGATCAGGGACAGCGGACGACCTGGCCCGCGGCCGTGAGGCCAGCACCGAAGCCCAGCAGCAGCACCGGGTCACCGGTGCTCACTTCGCCGCGCTCCACGAGGCGGGCCAGGGCCAGGGGCACCGAGGCGGCGCTGGTGTTGCCGCTGTCGACGACGTCGCGGGCGACGACGACCGCGTCGCTCAGCTTGAGCGACTTGACGAGCGACTCGGTGATGCGCAGGTTGGCCTGGTGCGGGACGAAAGCGGCGAGGTCGGAGACCTCCAGACCTGCACGGTCGCAGGCCTTCCGGGCGACAGAGGGCAGCGCGGTCGTGGCCCAGCGGTAGATCGCCCGCCCCTCCATGGCCAGTCGCAGGGGGGTCCCCCGGATCGCCAGCAGTCCGGCCTGGGCGCCGTCGTGGAGCCAGACCACGGGCCCCACCCCGTCGGGGCCGTCGCCCTCGACGGCCTGGACGACGGCCGCACCGGCGCCATCTCCGAACAGGAACGCCGTGCCCCGGTCGTCGTGGTCGACCATGTCGAGCAGCCGCTCTGAGGCCGTGACGAGGACGGTGCGGCTGCTGCCGGCGCGGATGCTGTCCGCGGCAAGCGCGAGGGCGTAGGTGAACCCGGCACAGCCCGCGCCGATGTCGGAGGCGCCGGCCGAGGTGGCCCCCAGGCGGGCGGCGACGGCGGGAGAGCCGCCGGGCAGCGGTCCCGGCATGCTGCACGTCGCGAGCAGGACGAGGTCGACGTCACCGGGTGCGACCCCGGCGGCGGCGAGCGCCTTCCCGCCTGCGGAGGCGGCCATCTCAACGACCGTCTCGTCGGGGGCGGCAACGCCACGGGTCACGATGCCGCTGCGCTCCCGGATCCACTCGTCCGACGAGCCGATCCGGTCGCAGATGGCGGTGTTGTCCTCGCGATGGGCGGGACGGTGGGCGCCGACGCCGGTGAGGGCGACGCGCCTCATGCCGTCACCAGGGCGAGGTCGTCAGTCGTCTTGAGCATCGTGACCGAGGTCCCGGGCAGGCCGCGCCTGACGAGGGGCCCGAGCGTCCCCCCGGGGGCGAGCTCGACGAGGCGTCCTGGCTGGCGGGCACCGATCTGCTCCAGGCACAGGTCGAAGCGCACCGGCGAGGTGAGCTGCACGACGAGGCGCTCCAGCAGCTCACCACCATCGATGAGGACGGCGCCGTCGGCGTTGGCGACGACCCCGCACAGAGCGGTACGTCGCGGCAGGTCGGCGAGCAGCGCCCGAAAGGGTTCGACGGCACTGCGCATGGCGCTGGTGTGGAACGCACCCGCGACGTCGAGCCGGCGTACCCGGACCCCCGGGGGCGGGTCGGCGGCCAGCGCATCCAGGGCGGCGACGGGGCCACCCACGACGACGTGTCCGGCAACGTTGACGGTGGCGAGCTCCAGGCCCGGCCGGTTCGGGACCGACGTGGCGCCGAGCAGGGCGGCCATGCCGGTGGGAGCGGTGACGGCCGCCGCAGCCATCGCCCGGCCGCGCCCGGCCGCGAGCACGACAGCCTCGGCGTCGGTCAGGACCCCGGCGAGGGCGAGAGCCGCGAGTTCTCCGACGCTGTGGCCGCACACCAGACCCGGCGTCTCTCCGGCGAGTAGCGCCCGACCCGACAGCACGGCGGCGGCCACGAGCAGCGGCTGGGCCATGGCCGTGTCACGAAGCTCCTCGGCGCCGGCAAGGGTGCCCAGGCGCAGCAGGTCGAGGTCGGTGGCGGCGGACCACAGCGCGAGGTCCGCGGCCGCCCCGGGGCTGTCGATCCACGGCGACAGCAGGCCGGGGGTCTGGGAGCCCTGTCCGGGCGATAGGAGAACAAGCACGTCCTCAGACTCCCCCAGCCGGTGGCCCTAGTCGCCTCCGGCGCGGACCGAACCGCTCCGTCTTCCTTGGAGGAAACCTACAATCCCTCGGCACGCGCCAGGACGAGGGCCAGCCAGACGACCTGGGCGCCCCTGGGTTCGGCAACGTCGTGGCCGAGCAGCTCGGCCACCTTGCGAAGCCGGTAGCGGACGGTGTTCGCGTGCACGAACATCACCCGGGCCGTCGCCTCGATCGATCCCCCCGTGTCCAGGAACGCCGAGACCGTCACGAGCAGGTCGCCCCCGGCAGCGGCCAGCGGTCCGTGGACCTCCTCCAGCAGCCGGAGCCGGGCACTCGGGTCGCCGAGCACTGCCCGCTCGGCCAGCAGGTCCCGGGACCACACAGGACGCGGCGCGGCGGGCCAGGCGGTCACGGCCGCCAGCCCCGCGAGGGCCTCGGCAACGCACGACGCGGCCTCGAGCAGGTCCGCCACCACGGGACCGACGACGACCGGGCCGTCGGGCAGGGCCGCGGCGAGCTGCTGCACGGCCGAGTCGACCGAGCCCGAGCCCCCGACGACGACGATGAGCCCGCCGCCGCCCTCGCCGGTGAGCACGGACAGCCCGCTGTGCCGGGCGTGGACACGCAGGTCCTCCAGGTGCAGCTCCACCTCACCGCCGGGGGTGGTGGCCGCCAGCGCCGTCACCCACTCGGGGCGGCGCCAGCCGAGTGACGTCGCCCGTGACAGGGTCAGGTCGCCGACCCGGTCCTGGACGAGGGCCTCGACGACCCCGGCCTCGACCCGGGCGTCCCAGGCCCCGCGGGCCTCGGCCGTCGCCGCGTAGACCTCCGCCGCGGCGAACGCCACCTCCCGGCTATAGCGCAGCACCGCCTCGAGCACCTCCTGCTCGCCCCCGGGCGGTGCGAGACGCGGGGCCTCGGTCTCCATGACCCCGACGACGACCCGGATCAGCTGGACGGTCTGCTTGAGGCTCACGACGCGGGCCAGCTCCCGCGGGGCCACGTTGAACACCTCGGCGGAGACGGCTGCCGAGGTCCCGTCCTCGGCGAGCCAGGCGACGAACGCACCGATCCCGGCCTGGACGACCAGCCCGACGTCGGCGCGCTGCGAGGCCGACAGCGTGCCGAACCACGGCAGCGTGTCCATCTGCCGGACCGCCTGGCCCGCGAGCCGGGAGGACGCCCGGCGGAGTCGGCTCGCGCTCACCGGGACCGGCTCCTGTCGCCTAGCTCGGCCACCACCCCGCGGACGCCCCGGCCGGGGTCGGCCGGCAGGGCGTCACCGGCTGCGGACCGGGCCGCCTGCTGCCAGGCCGCCTGCTGCTGGGCCGCGTCGTCCGGGGTGCTCACCCGTGGAACGTAACGCGGCCCGGCGGGAGAGGTCAGGCCTTACCGGCCGACACGTCCAGCGTGCGATGGCCGGGGCGGCCAGGGGTCCTCCGGGTAGGTGATTGCGTGTGCAACGACCCTACAAAACTGGTTGCGCGATCAACCACCCGCCCGCCGGGCCTCGCCCTCGCCGTGTCCGAACAGCTGCGCGGCGCACTGCTGGACCGCGATCGACCAGGACGGGTAGGCGTGCGTGGTCTGCGCCAGCCGGCCGACGAACATGCCCGTCGCCATCGCAAGGGCGACCTCGGCGATCAGCTCGCCCCCGCGGGGACCCACGGTCGTGGCGCCAACCACCCGGCCGCCGCCGAGGTCCCGGGTCAGGGCCTTGGGCCCGACGACCAGCTTCACGAAGCCCTCCGTGCGCCCGGAGGTGATGCCCCGATCGACGTCGGCCATCGACAGCTCGACGACCCGGGCCCCCGGGACCCGCTCGGCGGCCTGCGCCTCGGTCAGTCCCACCCGACCCACCTCCGGGTCGGTGAAAGTGACCCAGGGGATGGCAGCGTCCTTGAACCTGGCCCCGGGCCCGCGGGCGAAGGCGCTGGTCCCGACCAGGCGGCCCATCACGTCGGCGGCGTGGGTGAACGGGAGCTTTCCCGTCACGTCGCCCGCTGCCCACACGCCCTTGGCCGTCGTCCTGAGCCGGGAGTCCGTGACGACGGCTCCCCTGTCGTCGACGGCGACGCCTACCCGCTCCAGGCCGATGCCCTCGGTCACCGGCCGCCGCCCGACGGCGACCAGCAGGTCGCTCGCGGTGATGGTGCTGCCGTCCGCGAGGGTCAGGCGCACCCCGTAGGGCACGGCGTCGACCCGCTCCACCCCGGCGCCGGTCCGGACGGTGACGCCGTCCGCCTCGAGGGCAGCCTGGACGACCCGCGACGCCTCCGGCTCCTCCTTGGCGAGCAGGCGGTCGCCACCCTCGACCACCGTCACCTGGCTGCCGAGCCGCCGGAACGCCTGGGCCAGCTCGCAGCCGATCGCACCACCCCCCAGCACCGCCAGGTGCCGAGGCAGGTCCGGGACCCCGAAGACGGTCTCGTTGGTCAGGTGCGGGACGCTCGCCAGCCCCTCGATGCCCGGCACGACCGGAGCGCTGCCGGTTGCCAGGACGACCCGTCCGGGACGCAGCACCGTCCCCTCGACGTCGACGGTCAGCGGGCCGGTGAAGACCGCCCTGGCCCGGCGGACCTCGATGCCCTGGGCCCGCAGGACCTCCTCGTCCTCCGTCGCGGCGATCCGCTCGATCGCGGCGGCGACCTGTGCGACCGCCTTCGAATACGGCGTCCCGGCTGCCGCAGCCGCAATCAGCGTCTTGCTGGGCACGCAGCCGTTGAAGGTGCAGTCGCCGCCGGGCCGGCCTTCTGCGACGAGCAGGACGCTGTGACCCGCCCGTCGGGCGGTCCGGGCCGCAGCCATCCCCGCGGTGCCGGCACCGATGACGAGCAGGTCCGGGTCAGTCATGCCGCACCGTAACGTGCAGCCCGTGCGCGCCCTGCTGTACGACGCCTTCTGCGGACCTCTGACCGTCGAGGCCCTCCCCGACCCGGTCCCACCGGACGACGGTGTGGTGGTCCGCGTCGGGGCGACCGGGATCTGCCGCAGCGACTGGCATGGGTGGCAGGGGCACGACCCCGACGTACGGCTGCCGCACGTCCCGGGCCATGAGCTCGCCGGGACCGTCGAGCAGGTGGGTCCGCTCGTGACGGCGTGGCGGGCCGGCGACCGGGTCACGGTGCCCTTCGTCTGCGCCTGTGGACGGTGCGAGCAGTGCCGCGCCGGCGACGGCCAGGTCTGCGCCGACCAGCAGCAGCCCGGCTTCACGCACTGGGGCAGCTTCGCCGAGCGGGTCGCCCTGCACCACGCAGACGTCAACCTGGTGCGCCTGCCCGACGAGCTGTCGTTCGTCGACGCCGCGAGCCTGGGGTGTCGCTTCGCGACGGCCTACCGCGCCGTCGTGCAGCAGGGCGGGGTGCGGGCCGGCGAGCAGGTGGTCGTCCACGGGTGCGGCGGACTGGGGCTGGCCGCCGTCCAGGTCGCCGTCGACGCCGGCGCCCGGATCGTCGCCGTCGACGTCAGCCTCCCGGCGCTCGAGCTGGCTCGGGCCTTCGGCGCCGACGCTGTCCTGGACGCCACGGGTCTGGACGAGAATGCCTTGGCGGCAGCAGTTCTCGACCTGACCGGGGGTGCCCACCTGTCGCTCGACGCGGTCGGGCTCCCCTCAGCCTGCGTCGCCTCGGTGCTCTCGCTCCGGCCTCGGGGCCGGCACGTTCAGGTCGGCCTGCTTCCGCCGTCGCAGGGGCGACCACTGGTCCCCATGGAGCGGGTCGTCGGGCTCGAGCTGGAGCTCCTCGGCAGCCATGGGATGGCCGCAGCGAGCTACCCGGCGCTGCTCGCGCTGGTCGCCGCCGGTCGCCTGGACCCGGCCGCACTGGTCACCCGCACCGTTGGCCTCGACGGTGCCGCGCAGGCCCTGCGGACCGTCGGGGACCTGCCCGGGACCGCCGTGCTGGTGCCCTGAGCGGGGCATGATCGTTAGGTGATCACGCGCCGGCAGCTGCTCCTCGGCGGAGCTGGGCTCGGCGCGCTCGCGCTCGGAGCCGAGGCCGAGCAGCCTCGGCTGCGACAGGGTGCCCGACGCCTGCTGCTGGGAGACCCCGAGCCGGCGCACCCCGTCCCCAGCGGGCAGGGCACCGTGGTCCAGGGGACGTTCACGTCCCGGGCCATGCAGACCACCACGCGATGGGCGGTCGCCTACCCCGGCCCGGTGACGCCGGGCCTACCGGTGCTGCTCGTCCTGCACGGTCGGGGCGACGACGCCCGGGCGGTCCTGGGCAGTCACCGCCTCGGGGCCTTCCTCACCCAGGCCGTCCAGCGCGGGACCCCACCCTTCGCCGTCGTGGCGGTCGACGGCGGGGACCACACCTACTGGCACCGTCGCGCCTCGGGCCAGGACCCGCAGGCCATGCTCACCGACGAGCTGCTGCCGCTGCTGTCCGCCCACGGCCTGCAGACGCGGCGGGTCGCCCTCGGGGGCTGGTCCATGGGGGGCTACGGCGCGCTGCTGCTTGCAGAGCGCCTGGGCAGCAGTCGGATCACCGCCGTCGCCGTCGACAGCCCGGCCATCTGGCGCCGCGCCTCCGAGTCGGCACCGGGGGCCTTCGACGACCCCACCGACTTCACCGCGCACGACGTCCTGGCCGGGGCCGCCGACCTGGCGGAGATCCCGATGCGCGTCTCGTGCGGGACCTCCGACCCGTTCCTGCCCGGCGTGCGCGCCCTGCTGAGCGACCTGCCCCACGCCGAGCACGACCTCGCCGCGGGCGTCCACGACCTCGCGCGGTGGCAGCACGCCGCCCCGGCCCAGCTGGCGTTCGTCGGCCGGCAGCTCAGGCGCTAATCAGGGCGGCCGCGTCCCGCAGGCAGGCCCGCAGCGGGACGGCCTCGGTCGCAAACGCCGCCTGCGCCGCGGCGTACTCCGCCCGGCCCTGCGGGGTCTCGACCTGCACCGGCACCAGACCGAGCGAGGTGAAGTCGTACGGCGAGGCCCGCATGTCCAGCACCCGGACCCGGCGGGCGAGGGCAAAGCAGTCAGCGACCAGCAGCGACGGCACCCACGGCGAGAGCCGGAAGGCGTGCTTGTAGAGATCCATCGTGGCGTGCAGGCAGCCGGGCTGCTCCAGCTCGAGGCGGCTGTCGGCCGTCGGCTGCAGCTGGTTCAGCGGCACCGCCGAGGGCGCGAAGAACCGGAAGGCGTCGAAGTGCGAGCACCGCACCGGCATCGCCTCCACGACCGCGTCGGTGCCGGCGGCGCCCAGCCGGAGCGGGTGGTCGCCGTGCCGCACACCGTGCTGGTCCGACCGGTGCACCATCGCCCACTCATGCAACCCGAAGCACCCCAGGTGCGGTCGGCGGGCGGCCATCCGGTCCAGCAGCTCGACGGTTGCTGCCGCCGTACGACGGGCCCGGTCCGGCACCGGCGGGAGCGGCGGGGCGCCCTCGAGCGCGACCTCCAGACCAGCGCTCCACCGCCGCAGGTGGGCGGGGCGGTGGGGGTAGTAGGTGAACAGGAAGTCCTCGACCGGGTGCGCCTCGCCCCGGCTGCGGCGGGCCAGGTGACCGGCGGTCCAGGCGTCCACGCGCTGCTCGTGCGCCTCGCGCTGCGCCCGCCAGACCGCCTCCGGGACCATGCGGCCAGGTTAGGGCCCGCTCTGCGCTGAACCTGTCCGGCGGGTGACAGTGACCGGGTGACCGGGTGACCGGGTGACCGGGTGTCCGACATCACCGGACCCTTGCCCGAACCGTGACCCGCTTGTAGGTTTCGGCGTGCTGCTGACAGGTCAGCGACGCCGCTGCGGATCGCCGAGTCCTGCCCGCGCCGGGGCGTCACGCGACTGGTGCGCCCCGCGTGCACCGGCCGAGCACCGCACCTGGGCAGGAGCGGGGGACCCGACGTTCACGGGGCCCGCGAGGGCTCCTCGGGGTGAAGCCTGCACCTGTGCAGGCCGGGCGAGATCCGCGCCCGAACCCGACAGCTGACCCCGCAGGCGTGCGGAGAGGTCTGCCCACATGCTCGTCACCACCCATGTCCGGGCCGCTGCCCGGCGCCGGCGCCTGACCGCCGCACTGCTCGCCACCACCACCGCCCTCACCGTCGCCGGGAGCCTCGCCCCGGCGTCCGTCGAGGCCAGCACGGTCGGCTACGCCGCGGTCCAGGAGGCCAGCCGGCACAACGGCCAGCCCTACGTCTACGGCGCGGGGGGCCCCACCCGCTTCGACTGCTCCGGCTTGACCAAGTACGTCTACGGCCGGCTCGGCCGCAGCCTGCCGCACAGCGCGGCAGGGCAGTACACCGCCGCTGGCGTCGTGCACATCTCCCAGGCCAGCCGGGCCGTCGGCGACCTGATCTTCATGCGCAGCAGCAGCGGTGCGACCTACCACGTCGGCATCTACGCCGGCAGCAACCGGTGGTGGATCGCCCCCAAGACCGGCGACCACGTCAAGCTCCAGACGCTCTAGAGCAGCCATTACTCCGTCGGCCGGGTCCGGTGAGCCGGCTCGCGTCCCTGGCCGCGAGCGTGGCGCTGCTGGCCCCCGTCGCGGGTGTCGTCACCGCCTCGCCCGCCGAGGCCACCACGCTGGGGCAACGCGCCGTCACCGAGGCGTCGCGCCACTACGGCCAGGCCTACCGGTACGGCGCCGCGGGCCCGACCCGCTTCGACTGCTCCGGCCTGACGACGTACATCTTCCAGCGCCTCGGCCGCTCTCTGCCGCACAACGCCGCCGGCCAGTACGGCGCCCGCGGCGTCCGCCACGTCAGCCGCGCGTCGCTACAGGTCGATGACCTGGTCTTCACGATCCGCAGCGGGGGCATCCGGCGCGTGGGGATCTACGCCGGGGCCGGCCAGATGTGGGCGGCCACCCAGACCGGGGACGTCGTGCGCAAGCAGTCTCTGGCCGGCCGGACCCTCGTCTTCGGCCGGGTCTCCTAGCCCGTGCCGCACGCCGCTCGACTGGCCCTGACGACCCTGCTGGCCGGGACGGCGGTGACCGGGGTGCTCTCGGTCTCCGCCCCCGCCCGCGCCGACGAGGTCGCGGTGGCCCAGGCCCGCGTCGACCGGCTGCAGGCCCTCGTCGTCACCACCACGCGCACCCTCACCGAAGGGACGCGCCAGTGGGAGGACGACCACACCGCGCTGGCCGCCGTCGCCCTGCGCCTGCGCAACCTAGTGGCGTGTCGCCTTTAATGTGATGGTTATGTGTGATCCGCTGTTCCGGTTGATACTTGACCGGGAGGATTTGACGCCGTGCCTCGTCCTAAGGAGTTCACGGTCCGCTTGAAAGCGGGCGACCGTGCGAAGCTGAC
>JAYTHS010000554.1:0-2369 GCA_043732345.1 Frankiales bacterium
GACGGGATCTCGCTGCCGGACGTCGACGACGAGGTCGAGTGGGACAACGAGTCGACGGCCCGAACCCTCGCAGACGCGCTGCGCTCGTGGGCGCTCCGCGACGCTGCGTCGGGTGCGGAGGTCGGCAGCGTTCAGGACATCACCGCTGCCCAAGCTCTGGTCGAAACATCGGGTGCGGAGAGCGACAGCGTTCGGGACACGGGCGTCTCCGAGACACACGTCCCGGAAGGCACCCGCGTCGCTCCGGCGGGCACGGAGGCCGCGCCGTCGCCGCACGTCGTTGATGGCAGGCCTCTGTTCCAGGAGGTCGACCTCCCGGTCGAGCACGATGGTGAGCCGAAGCCGCGGCGCCCTCAGCAGGTTCCTGTGGTGCAGTTCGAGGCTGGACCGCATGACCCGGAGCTGCGGCTCTTCGACTGATCCTCAGGTCTGTCCACACCCTGGCCGGCTGTCCACAGAGCGTGCAGCTGGTCCTGATCGTCGGTGGGTCGAACCCACACTTCGACGGACGGTCCCGCCGGGTGCCGGGAAGGAGACCCTAGGGTGCGCAACGAAGTGCTGCTGGTCGGTCGGCTGGCTGATGTCCCGCAGGACAAGGAGCTGCCCAGTGGGGACGTGGTCACGACCTGGCGGGTGGTCGTCGACCGGCCACCCGGCAGGTCTGGGCCGCGGGTGCCGACGGTGGACACGCTCGACTGCGCGACCTTCGCGAAGGGTGTCCGCCGCGTGGTCGGCCACTGGTCGGCAGGAGACGTGGTCCTGGTCGAGGGTGCGTTGCGTCGGCGCTTCTGGCGCGGTCCCTCGGGGGGAAGCGCGCGCTGCGAGATCGAGGTAGGCCGGGCGAAGCGGTTGACGAAGGCTGCACCACCGTCGTCGGTGGACCCAGCGCGGCCATGACCCAGCGCGGCCATGACCCAGCGAGCGACGTGGTCTGGGCCTTGGTCGATCGGGGTGTCCCGAAGCGGCTGAGGGTCGGCCTCCCGGTGGTGATCTTCCTGGCGCCTGCCGGTCAGATGTCCCGGTGGTCGCGCAGGATCAGGCCCGAACGGGGCTTGGGGGTGAACAGGGTCGACTTGCGAGGCATCCGCTCACCGAGCGCAGCGACCGCCGAGACTCCCTCCACGGGGGTTGGGTTCAGCAGCACCGCGGTGCCGTTCGACGCGGCTGCCGCCGTGATGGCCTCGCCGGCGCTGTGGGCGTAGCCCACCGACTCCTCGTCGTCGTCCACGTGCCACAGGTCTGCGATCAGGTAGCTGTGCAAGACGCTGACATCGAGCGCGCGCCAGGCCGCGGACCGCTCGGTGGGCATGGCTGCGTCGCGGCGAGCCGGGTCCAGGTCGGTGAGCAGCCGCAGCGTTCCGCCGTCGGGACTGATCAGCAGGAACGCGGCACCGGACGAGCCTGCCGTCGACAGGGCGGAGAGGGCCGCTTCGAGGTCCTGCCCATCGAGGTCGTGGATGGTCGCGCCACCGGCGCTTCTGCGGGCCAGCTCGAACGCCTCCACCCCGTGGACGACGCGGTGGATCGGGTGCACCTGCGGCCCGAAGGCTCCAGCGTCCACCAGGAACGTGAGGCCGACGTCCCACGGTCCTGGGCCCAGTCCACGGGCGTGGGCGTCCGCTTGGCGCTGGAGGTACGTCGCGTACCGATGGTGCCCGTCGGCGATCGTCGCGGTGCGGGGCAGCAGGTCGGCCGCCACGTCTGCCAGCTGCCCCGGGTCGGTCAACGCCCAGAGACGGTGCCGCAGACCGTCGGGCAGGAGCAGGTCGACCAGCGGGGCGGCGGTGTCGACACCGGCCACGGCGTCGCGTGCGGCACCCGGCCCGGAGTGGATGAGGAAGATCGGCTCGAGGTCGGCCCCCACGGCGGTGTAGAGCGCCAGCCGGTCCGCGACGGGACCACCCATGGTGTTCTCGTGCGGCAGCACGATCCCGTCCTGCGCGGGGCTGAGCGCGAGAGCACCCAACAGCCCGCGCTGCGCATGACCGGTCTGCGGGTCCCGTTGCTCGTACACGTACAGCGCAGCCTCGGGATCTGGCCGCAGGGCTCCCTGCTCACGCCAGGCCGACAGCAGCAATGCGGCGGCGGTGTAGCGGTCCCCCGGGCGGGCCTGGTCTCGTGGCAGGATCAGCCTGACGACGTTGTAGACGCTCGCTGCCTCCAGCGCGAGCACGGCGGCTGCGTCGACCACGTCGTACGGCGGGGAGGTGACCTGCGTGAGGTCGCCGGCCACATCGGCGTCGTAGCGCAGCCCACGGAAGGGAGCCAGCACCAGGCCGGTGGGGAACGACGGGCTGGTCGCGGGGATTGACCCTGTGAGCGGTGCCGCAGCGGCAGTGGCGTCCATGCAGGGCATGCTAGGCAGTAAC
>JAYTHS010000555.1:0-2369 GCA_043732345.1 Frankiales bacterium
ATCTCGATGGGACGCTTGGGAAAGCTGATGCCGACGGCGCGGAACAGCAGGTCGACGGCCAGGCCAGCTGTGGCCATGACGGCCCAGAAGCTGAAGAACTGCCGGGTCGCGATCATGCGGCCGTAGAACCTGCCGTAGATGACCACCGGGGGCAGCGCGATGAGGTCGGCGGAGATGAACGCCACCGTCCCGCCGAAGCTGATGCGGCCCTTATAGAGGGACGCGGCCAGCGGCACGTTGCCGATGGAGCAGACGAAGCTGACGAAGGCGATGAACGGCCCGAGGATGACGTTCTCCAGGTCAGTCAGGACCCCGTGCCCGGACAGGAAGATTGCCTCGAAGAAGCGGGTCGGGACGGCGACGGCGATGAGCCCGGCGACGAGGTAGCCGATCACCAGCTCGCGCCGGAGCATGGTCAGGTCCGACACGGTGTAGCCCGCGGCGTCGGCCCAACCAGCCTTGCTGCACAGCCGCTCCCGGAACGGCTTCTCCTGCTGGGCGGCCTCGGAGCCCATGTCGCCGTGGCCCACATCACCGGTGGCGCCGGTTCTGCTCGCGTTCAGCCTGCCCCGGGCAGCCTCGAGCTCGGCGGCCGGGAAGATCCGCGGGGCCAGCAGGGTGAGCAGCGCGATCATGATGGCGCCGCCGGCGAACTCCGCGGCGGCGAACTGCCACCCCATCAGCAGCCACAGGATGATCCCGAGCTCCAGGACCAGGTTGGTGCTGGCGAACATGAAGACCATCGCGCTGGTGAAGTCCGCGCCCCGCTGGAACAGCGACTTGGCCAGCGCGCTCGCGGCGTAGGAGCACGAACTGCTCGCCGCCCCCAGCAGCGAGGTCCGCACGACCGTGCGGGGCCGGTGGTCGCCCATGGCCTTCTGCATCTCCGCGCGGGACACGAACGACTGCACCGCTCCGGACAGCGTGAAGCCCAGGACCAGGACCCAAAGGGTCTCCCAAAAAATGAAGAAGCCCCCTTGCAGGCTGTCCAGCAGGGTGGTCATGTCACGTCCTTCGTGATCGTCGTACGGCGGTTCGCCCCGGTGGTGCGGTGTAGCCCGGCAGTGTCACCTCGTCCGGCATGCCCTCTCCTCGTCGCCGACACTTTACCCCCGGGGGGTACCCAGGACCGAACGAAGCGGCGGGTCGCGAGTAGGTGCTCGACGCTGGTCGGTCACACCATTAACCTGATACACATCGGCGATCGCGACAGCCCCTCCACGGGGCGGCGGGCGCCGTACGCCGAACTGGCCGTGGTCCCTCCGGGGGTGGCGGTCGGGCCGGGGACCCGATCACGTGGGGCGAATCACCGCCGGCTCGCCGGTGGAGTAGGGCACTCGCAGCCCGAGCCCGTCAGCTGACCTGGCAGGCGTCGAGCGAGAGGCCCCCTGTGCATCACCCCCGTACCTCCCGGCTGCTCTGTGCCGGTCTCCTCACCGTCGTGACCTGCGGCTCCGTCGTCAGCTCGGCCGGGATGGCGTCCGCTGACATCGCCTCGCTGATCCGCGACGAGCAGGCCCAGCTGGACCGGCTCAACATGCAGGCCGAGGGCGCGGCGGAGCGCTACAACGCCGGCCGCATCGCGCTACTGGGTTGGCAGCAGCGTGTCGCGCTCGCGCAGGCCCGGTTGCGCACCCAGGACACCCAGGTCGCCTCGCTGCGGTCGCAGGCAGGTGCGTTCGTGGCCCGCGTCTACATGCAGGGCCCGGCCGGACAGGCCGTCGCGATCATGGGTGGGACGTCGCCCGAGCAGGTCCTGGGGCAGCTCAGCGTGTTCAACAACATCAGCCGCGACCAGGCGCAGGTCCTGAGCCTGCTGGCCACCGCCCGCCACCGGCAGGCGCAGGCCACGGCCGACGCCGCGCAGGCCCTGGCCGCAGCCAAGGCAACCGTCACGAAGCTTGAGGCGGACAAGCAAGCCGTCGAGTCCTCCGCCGCCCAGGCCCAGCAGGTCCTGAAGCAGCTCCAGGCAAAGCAGGCCCAGCTCATCCAGGCGGCCAAGGACGCCGCCGCCAAGCGGGCCGCGCAGGCCCGCGCCGCCGCCCTGGCCGAGCAGGCCCGGCAGGCCCAGGCAGCCCTGGTCGCCTTCCGTTCGCAGCCCGTCGCGGTGGAGGCACCCCCCGCGGCCCCGGCCAGGGTCGCGCACTACAGCGGCTCCGCGGCGCAGGTCGCGGTGCAGGTCGCGATGAGCGAGCTCGGCAAGTCCTACGTGTGGGGTGCCTCCGGCCCCGACACGTTCGACTGCTCCGGGCTGACGATGTACGCCTACGCCGCCGCCGGCATCAGCCTGCCGCACTTCGCCGCGGCGCAGTTCAACCAGGGACGCCACGTCAGCCAGGGCGAGCTCCAACCCGGCGACCTGGTCTTCT
>JAYTHS010000556.1:0-8071 GCA_043732345.1 Frankiales bacterium
TGCGCCCCATCTGGTCCACCCGTGTACGACGTACGCCCCACCTGGGCCGGTGTCGACGGGGCCCACCTCGTACGTCGTACGTGTGAGCTCGCCTCGGGACATTGGCGCCCACCCGGGCGACCCGTGGACGACGAGCGCCCCACCTGGCCCACCCGTGTACGACGAGCGCCCCACCTGGTCCACCCGTGGACGACGGGCGCCCCGCCAAGGCCGGTGTTCGGGGGGCCCACCTCGTACGTCGGACGAGCTGATCCGCAGTGAGCACGAGTGGACGGACCGGCGCCGGCCGACCGCAGGTGGCCAGCCCACCCGTCAGCCCTGCCCCCGGGACGGGGCCCACCCAGGCAACTGGTCAGGCAGCTTTGGTGACGACGGCCTTAGTGATGGTGACCGCCTTGTTGGGCTTGCCGCCGCCGGCCGGGTTCTTGCCGTCGTCACCGGCCGCGGCGATCTTGGTGAGCACGTCCAATCCCTTGGTGATGTGGCCGAAGGGGGTGTACTGCGGGCCGAGCTGGCTGGCCTTGAAGACCAGGAAGAACTGGCTGCCGTTGGTGCCGGGCCCGCTGTTGGCCATGGCGACGGTGCCGGCTGGGTAGGTGGCGCCCGTGAGGTTCTCGTCGCCGTACTGGTAGCCGGGGCCGCCAGAGGTCGTGCCCGACGGGTCGCCGCACTGCAGCACGAACAGCCCGCCGGTGTTGACCAGCCGGGGGCAGGGTGTGCCGTTGTAGAAGCCGCTGTCGGACAGGAACTTGAAGCTGTTGACGGTGCACGGCGCCTTGGCGGTGTCGAGGGTGAACTCCACCAACCCGGTGTTCAAGGTCAGGGCCGCGCGGTACGGCGTGACTGTGTCGACACCCTTGCTCACCGGCCCTGCCGGTAGGGCCCGGGCGGTCTTGCCGCTCGGGCGGTAACTGCAGCTGCCCTTGCCGGTGCCCGCAGCCACCGGGGCCGCGCTGGCCGTCGGGGTGATCGCGTCGACGGTCTTCTTCTTTGACGAGCCACTGGAGGCAAGCACCGCGGCGATGGCGACCCCCGCGACCACCAGGGCAGCCACGACGCCGAGGGCCGTGGCGCGCTGGCGCTTTCGGCGGGCCTCGGCAGCGGCCCGCCTCGCGGCTTGCCGCTCTGCGCGCATCCTGGCGAGCTCCCGCTCGCGCTTGCTGCTGGCCACGCTGGTCCTCCACACGATCATCGGTCGGTCGCAGGCGAGTCTAGGCAATCTCGGTCGTGAGCCGTGGGACCGCGCCGGTAGCCTGACCGCTCGGCAGCAAATCCGAGATGAGGAACGTCCTGTGCTTGTCCGCGGGTTCCCCGCCACCGCTTTCGACACCAACTGCTGGGTCGTGGCCCCGGCCGCTGGCGAGCAGTGCGTGGTCATCGACCCGGGGATCGGGGTGGTCGACCAGCTCGACGAGGTCCTGCGCGAGCACCGGCTGCAGCCGGTCGCGGTCCTGCTGACCCACGGCCACCTCGACCACACCTTCTCCGTCACGCCAGTCTGCGACGCCCGCGACGTGCCGGCCTACATCCACCCCGCCGACCGGGCCCTGCTCGCCGACCCGCTCAAGGGGCTGTCGGCCCAGAGCAGCAGCATGTTCGGCGGGAAGCTCGCGTGGACCGAGCCCAGTGACGTCGCGCTGCTCGACCCCTCGGCGCCGCTCGAGCTGGCGGGCATGAGCTTCTGGACCGACTTTGCCCCCGGGCACACGCCGGGCTCGGTGATGTTCCAGGCCGAGCAGGTGCTGTTCAGCGGCGACGTGCTGTTCGCCGGCTCGATCGGGCGCTGCGACCTGCCCGGCGGGTCGTGGGAGCAGATGCAGGACTCGCTCGTCCGCACGGTCCTGGCCAAGGACGACGACGTCGTCGTGCACACCGGCCACGGACCGTCGACCACCATCGGCCGGGAGCGCGCGAGCAACCCCTACCTGCGCGAGCTCGCGGTCCCGCCCATCGGCCGCGGCCTGTGATGTTCCAGGCTGCGAAGGGCACGTACGACGTCCTGCCCGGCTCGCCCTTCCCCGCGGTCCGTGACGCCCTGCTCGCGCCGGCCCGGCTCGCCGGCTACGGCTACGTCGAGGCGCCGGTCTTCGAGGACACCGAGCTGTTCGCCCGGGGGGTCGGGGAGAGCACCGACGTCGTCAGCAAGGAGATGTTCAGCTTCACCGACCGGGGCGGCCGGTCGCTGACGCTGCGCCCTGAGGGCACCGCCGGGGTCGTACGGGCGGTGGTGCAGCACGGTCTGCAGCACGGCCAGCTGCCGGTCAAGCTGCGCTACGCCGGGCCGATGTTCCGCGCCGAACGCCCCCAGGCCGGCCGGTTCCGCCAGTTCCAGCAGGTCGGCATCGAGGCCCTCGGGCTCACCGACCCCGCTCTGGACGCCGAGGTCGTTGCGCTGGCCTGGGAGGCCTTCGCGGGCCTTGGCCTGACCAGGGTGCGGCTGCTGCTGACCTCGCTCGGTGACGGGCTGTGCCGCCCGCCGTACCGCGCGGAGCTCAGCGCCTTCCTGGAGGGGCTGGACCTCGACGACGTCACCCGCGACCGGGCCGCGCTCAACCCGTTGCGGGTCCTCGACGACAAGCGGCCCGAGGTGCAGGCCCAGCTGCACGACGCGCCGCTCGTCGCCGACCGGCTCTGCGCCCCCTGCGCCGAGCACCACGCCGCTGTCCTGGCGGGCCTGCGCTCCCTGGGCGTGCCCTTCGAGCCCGCCCCGCGGCTGGTGCGGGGCCTCGACTACTACATGCGCACCACCTTCGAGCTCGTGCACGATGGTCTGGGGGCGCAGTCCGCCGTCGGTGGCGGTGGTCGGTACGACGGGCTGTCGGAGTTGATCGGGGGGCCGGCCCTGCCCGGCATCGGCTGGGCGCTGGGCGTGGAGCGGACCCTGCTCGCCCTGGAGGCCGAGGGGGTCACCGCTCCTGCGGCCGACGGGCCGGCGATCTTCGTCGTACCTCTCGGAGCCGCTGCCAAGGCGTGGGGGCTCACCGCCGTCGGCGAGCTGCGCGCGGCGGGGGTCGCCGCCGACCTGGCGTACGGCGACCGCGGGCTCAAGGGCTCGATGAAGGCTGCCGACCGCTCCGGCGCCCGCTGGGCCGTCGTCGTCGGCGACCGAGACCTCGCCGTCGGCGTCGTCCAGCTCAAGGAGCTCACCAGCGGCGCGCAGGTCGCCGTCGGGGTCTCCGATCTCACCACCCACGTCCTGGAGAACCTCGCATGATGCGCACCACGTCGTACAGGACGCATGAGTCCGGCACCCTGCGCGAGGAGCACGGTGGCCAGAGCGTGACGCTCGCTGGCTGGGTCGCCCGTCGCCGCGACCACGGTGGCGTCGCGTTCCTGGACCTGCGCGACCGCAGCGGTGTCGTGCAGGTCGTCGTCCGGGACAGCGTCCTTGAGACCGTCGCCCACGACCTGCGGGCGGAGTTCTGCATCCAGGTCACCGGGACCGTGCAGGTCCGTCCCGAGGGCAACCGGAACGACGCGCTGCCGACCGGCGCGGTCGAGGTCACCGCTGACACCCTCGAGGTGCTATCGGCCTCGGCCCCCCTGCCGTTCCAGCTCGACGACGAGGTGGGGGAGGAGACGCGGCTGAAGTACCGCTACCTCGACCTGCGCCGGGCCAGTCCGGCCGCGGCCCTGCAGCTGCGCTCCGACGTCAACCACGCGGCTCGGCAGGTGCTGCACGAGCGCGGTTTTCTCGAGATCGAGACCCCGACCCTGACCAGGTCGACCCCCGAGGGTGCCCGCGACTTCCTGGTCCCGGCGCGGCTGGCCCCCGGGTCGTGGTACGCCCTGCCGCAGTCGCCCCAGCTGTTCAAGCAGCTGCTCATGGTGGCGGGTGCGGAGAAGTACTTCCAGATCGCCCGCTGCTACCGCGACGAGGACTTCCGGGCTGACCGGCAGCCCGAGTTCACCCAGCTCGACGTCGAGATGAGCTTCGTCGACCAGGACGACGTCATCGCGCTGGCCGAGGACGTGCTCGTCGCCCTGTGGGACCTGGTCGGCTACCGCATCCCGACGCCCATCCCGCGGATGACCTGGCACGAGGCGATGCGTCGCTACGGCTCCGACAAGCCCGACCTGCGCTTCGGCCTGGAGCTCGTCGACTGCACCAAGTACTTCGCCGACACGCCGTTCCGGGTGTTCCAGGCCGAGCACGTTGGGGCCGTCGTCATGCCCGGCGGCGCCGCGCAGCCCCGCAAGCAGCTCGACGCCTGGCAGGAGTGGGCCAAGCAGCGCGGCGCCCGCGGGCTGGCGTACGTGCTGTTCCAGCTCGACGGCACCATCACCGGCCCGGTCGCCAAGAACCTGTCGTCCGCGGAGCTCGAGGGGCTCGCCGCCCACGTCGGCGCCTCGCCCGGGGACTGCGTGTTCTTCGGCGCCGGGACGGCTCGCGAGGCCCGCGCACTGCTCGGTGCGGCCCGGGTCGAGGTCGCCAAGCGGCTGGAGCTCATCGACCCGACCGCGTGGGCGTTCACCTGGGTGGTCGACGCGCCGATGTTCGAGCCTGCCTCGGTCGCGGTCGCCTCGGGGGACATCGCCGTCGGGGCGGGCGCGTGGACCGCGACGCACCACGCGTTCACCTCGCCGCGGCCCGAGCACCGTGTCACGTTTGACACCGACCCCGCCGACGCCCTGTCCTACGCCTACGACATCGTGCTCAACGGCAACGAGCTCGGCGGCGGCTCGATCCGGATCCACTCCCGCGAGGTCCAGGAGCGGGTCTTCGCGGTCATGGGGCTGTCGCCTGAGGAGGTGCAGGAGAAGTTCGGCTTCCTGCTCGAGGCGTTCTCCTACGGCGCGCCACCGCACGGCGGGATCGCGCTCGGCTGGGACCGGGTGGTCGCGCTGCTCACCGGCTCGCCGTCCATCCGCGACGTCATCGCCTTCCCCAAGAGCGGCGGCGGCTACGACCCGCTCACCGGCGCACCCGCCCCGATCACCGCCCAGCAGCGCGGCGAGTCCGGCGTCGACGCCCCGCCCCCGGACGCCCCTGCTGCCTAACGCCCCTGGTGCCTAACGCCCCTGGTGCCTAACGCCCCTGGTCCTAACGCCCCTGGTCCTAACGCCCCTGCCGCCTGACGCCCCGATCGCCTTGGGCCCCGATCGCCTCAGGCTCACCCTGGTGACGTTGCGTCCGCTGCTCCCGTCATGCGCACGCCCACTTCAAGCGGACGCAGCGACCTACCAGCGGGAGCGGATGCGCAGCGGGCCGCTGGTGAACGCGTGGTCGTCGCGCATGCCCAGCGCGTCATAGAGCGCCCGCCCCGCGACGTTGTCGGCGTACATCCCGAGCGTGACGACGTCGCACCCCTCGACGAGCAGCAGGCGGGCCAGCGCCGCAGTCACCGCCCGGCCGAGCCCCTGCCCGCGGGCGTTCGGGTGCACGGCGATCGAGGACAGGTGCCCGACCCCTGTCGTAACGCTGGTGTCGGCGACGCACGCCAGCAGCCCGGTCGGCCCCCGGACGCCGAGCCACCGCCGTACGCCGGGATCACCCGGCTGGGCCGACGCGGTGGGGGAGGCGTCCGGCAGTAGCGCCGCGACCTGCTCGTCGGTGACCGTGACCACCCGGTCCTCGCCGGGCTGCACCGCCGGCGGCTCGGACAGCCACCGGAAGTCCCAGTCGGTCCCGCGCAGCTCCACCCAGGCGGGCAGCAGGGCCGCCGTACCGCGGGGGAGGGTCACCCGCTGCCTGTCGCGCAGCTGGGGCAGGACCTCCTCCACCAGCAGCGCGACCCTGCTCGGCTCCCCGAGGGCCATGAGGTAGGGCACCTGCTCGTGCGCGTCGGTGGCCCGCCAGGCCACGGCGCCGTGGCCGGCCCAGCCATCGGTCACCGCGTAGCGCAGCGTGCCCCGGACGTAAGGGTCGTGGTCGCTCGCGAGCAGCACCTCGGCCGCCGTCGTCAGGGGGGTCACGCCCTTACGCTAGTCAGCGACAAGCCGACGGGGCGGTGCCCTGCGCCCGGTCCGATGCCGGTCCGGTGTCCTCGGCGCGGCCCACGACAACGAGTCCTCGACAGGCCGGGGGCCAGCGTGGGGTCCGTCGCCTGCGGGCTTGTCGGCCTGCGTTCTTGTGGGATACGCCGCGGGCCACCAGTGCGTGGCCACCCGCAGCACCTGCCCAGCGCCGCACGCCGCTGGCATGGGTCACCTGCGGCGCTCCCTGCGAACCGCCGGCTGTCAGCGCGCGTGGCCGCCCGCAGCGCCCCGCCGGGGCGGGCCTGTGGACGACCCGGACGCCACAACGCCGTCCGCGCCAGGCTGACCACGTGCCCGCCTCACCCTCGGCCGCCCTGCTCCGGCTCGGGGCGTCCGCCCTGAGCCACCAGAGCGCTGCCCGCGTCCACGGCATCGAGCTGCTGCAGGACGACGGGACGCGGCACCTGACGGTGCCCCTGAGCTGGAGCCACGCCCGGCTGGACGGGTGGGTGGTCACCCGGGCGGACGTCGAGGTCCAGCACCGGGACGACGGCCGGCGGGTCACGACCCCGCTGCGCACCCTGGCGGACCTGTCCCGGGTCCTCAGCCTGCAGCGGGCGGCCGCGGCCGCGGACAGCGCCGTACGCACGGGGCTGGTGACCGTGCCGGACCTCCTGGACCTCCTGCTCGGTGCCCGCGGCCGGGGCGCGGGGCGCCTCCGCGCCGTCGGCCGCCACGTGGATCCGCTGAGCGGTTCGGTCGTCGAGAGCGCGGCCCGGGTCGAGCTCCGGCTCGCCGGGCTTCCGCCGCCGGTCCTGCAGCACGAGGTGCGCACCGAGCATGGCCGCCTGGTGGCCCGGGTGGACCGCGCGTGGCCGCAGCAGCGGCTTCTGGTCGAGGTGGACGGCTTCGCCTTCCACAGCGACCGGGTGGCCTACCGGCGGGACAGGGAGAAGATGAATGACCTCCAGCGCCTGGGCTGGCGGGTGCTCCGGGTGACCTGGGAGGACGTGGTCCTGCGCCCACACGCGTTCGTCGAGCTGGTCGCAGCGTGTCTAGCCTCGGCCGGCTGGCCCGGAGGCGCCCACGGCGTACGGCGTGTCCCACAGGAACGCTGTTCGCTCAGACTGGCCCTGAGCTCGCACGGCCCAGCTGCGCCCCGGCAGGTGGCGGGTTCTTGTGGGACACGCCGGGACCCCGACCGACAAGCGACGGACGCGGAGGGCGGACGGACGCGGAGGGCGGACGGACGCGGGCGAGCGGACGCAGCGGACGGACCGGTACGACGTAGGGTCGCCAGCGTGGAGCCGTCCCTGTTCGACGCCGCCGAGGACGACGCGGCCGCGCGGGTCGCCCCGCTCGCCGTACGGATGCGCCCGCGGACCCTGGACGAGGTCGTCGGGCAGCAGCACCTGCTCGGCCCGGGTGCCCCGCTGCGGCGGCTGGTGGAGGGCGATGCCCCGCTCAGCGTCGTGCTGTGGGGTCCGCCCGGCACCGGCAAGACGACCCTGGCGATGACCATCGCCCGCTCCACCCAGCGCCGCTTCCGCGAGCTGTCGGCCGTCACCGCCGGGGTGAAGGACGTTCGGCAGGTCGTCGAGGACGCCAAGCGGGCGCTCGGCGAAACCGGCGCACAGACGGTGCTGTTCGTCGATGAGGTCCACCGCTTCAGCAAGACCCAACAGGACGCGCTGCTGCCCAGCGTGGAGAACCGCTGGATCACCCTGGTCGCCGCGACGACGGAGAACCCCTTCTTCAGCATCATCAGCCCGCTGCTGTCCCGCTCGCTGCTGCTGACGCTCGAGCCGCTCAGCGACGACGACATCCGGACCGTCGTACGCCGGGCGGTGACGGACCCGCGCGGCGTCACCACCACCGTGACGCCCGAGGCCGAGGACTTCCTGGTCCAGATCGCCGGGGGCGACGCCCGCCGGGCGCTGACCGCGTTGGAGGCCGCGGCGTTCACCGACACCGTGACCCGGGAGGGCCTCGAGCTGGCCGTCGACCGGGTGGCCGTGCGCTACGACCGGGACGGCGACCAGCACTACGACGTGATCAGCGGCTTCATCAAGTCGATCCGCGGCTCCGACGTCGATGCGAGCCTGCACTATCTGGCCCGGATGCTGGAGGCGGGGGAGGACCCCCGCTTCAT
>JAYTHS010000557.1:0-2366 GCA_043732345.1 Frankiales bacterium
CCGTGGACGAGGTAGGCGAAGGGCCGGGCCCGCACACCGATCTCCGCGACCGACCGCAGCCGGGCCGTCGGCGTGCGGACCTGGCCGAGCGCGTCGGAGACATCCTGCCCGTGGGCCCAGGTCTCCATCAGCCGGGCGGTCACGAACGACACCGGGCTCATCGGCGGCCCGAACCACGGGACCCTGCTGTCCGGGTCGAGCCCTACCAGGATCTCCCGTAGTTCTGCTCGGCCGTCGCGCCACTGCTCGAGGGCGTCGGTCCACGGGGTGGTGCGCGCCCCAAGGACGAGGTCGTCGACGTACGACGGTCCGGTGGCGGCGACCCGGATGAGCAGGGCGGCGAAGCCATCGGGGTCGGTGGCAGCCAGGTGGGCGTCGCGGTCGGTGGCGGCCAGGTGGGCGATGGTGTCGGCGATGCTCCAGCCGTCCGCGGGCGTGGGGGTGAGTGCGCCGGTCTCGTCCAGGCCGGCGACCCGCGCGTCCAGGTCGGCCGACTCGGCGTCCAGGTCGCCGACCAGGGCGAGCAGGAGAGCAGCCTTCACGCGTCGAAGCCGTCCAGCTTCGCCAGGACCTGCAGCATCACCTCGTCGGCACCGCCACCGATGGAGGCCAGCCGGCTGTCGCGGAAGAAGCGCGACGTCCAGGTCTCCTCCATGTAGCCCATCCCGCCGTGGAACTGCATGCAGGTGTCGGCGACCTCGCGCAGCAGCCGGCCGCTCACCAGCTTGGCGATGGTGGCGTGCCGGGTGGTGTCCTGGCCGGACATCACCATCTCGGCGCCTGCGTAGTTGTGGTGCTGCAGCAGGTCGACCTGCGCGGACAGCTCGGCCAGCCGGAACGCCAGGTGCTGGTTGGCCATGAGCGGCTTGCCGAAGGCCGTGCGGTTCAGCAGGTGGTCGCGAGTGCGCTCCAGCGCCAGCCGGCACACGGCGGGGACGCCGTACGCCGCGAACATCCGCTCGACGACGAACTGCGACATCTGCTGCTGGAAGCCGCGGCCGACCTGCCCGATGGTGTTGCTGACGGGCACCCGCACGTCCTCGAAGACCAGCTCGGCGGTGTCGGAGGACCAGTTGCCGAGCTTGTCGAGCTTGCGGGCGACGCTGACGCCGGGTGTGCCGGTCTCGACGACGACCTGCGACATTCCGCGGTGGCCGCCCTCGTCGGAGGTGCGGACCAGCAGGCAGAGCCAGTCGGCCTGCGTTCCGTTGGTGATGTAGAGCTTGGTGCCGTTGATGACCCAGTGGTCGCCGTCGCGGACCGCCCGAGTCCGGATCGAGGAGACGTCGGAGCCGGCCCCGGCCTCGGTCACCGCGATCGAGCAGACCGCGGCGCCGGCGATGGCGGGCGCGAGGTAGCGCTGCTTGAGCTCCTCGCTGCCGAACTCGTGCAGCGACGGGGTCGCCATGTTGGTCTGCACGCCGATGGCCATCGGGACGCCGGCGCAGCCCGAGCGGGCCAGCTCCTCCACCGCGACGACGGTGAACAGGTGGTCGGCGCCCTGACCGCCGTACGCCGGGTCGTACTCGAGGCCCAGGAGCCCGACCTCGCCCAGCTTGGGGAACAGCTCGTGCGCGGGGAAGCCACCGGCGGCCTCCCAGGCGTCCACGTGGGGGGCGATCTCCGTGGCGACGACGTCCCGGACGACCTTGCGGAACGCGTGGTGCTCAGCGGTGAACGGCATGCAGACCTCAAGGTGGAGAAGGACTTGACAGTCGCGTCAGGTTAGCCGCCGCTGTGGCTCAGGTCACCCGGACGGTGACCTCATCGAGCCCTGAGCTGCCCGCCGGGTAGACGGGGGCCCGCCGGGTGTCCTGCTGCTCGCCGTGGGCGTCGGCGGCCCGCACCCGCAGTCGGTGGGTGCCGGGCGTTGCCTGCCAGGCCAGGACCCACTGCCGCCAGAGCTGGCCGCCCTGCGGGCGGGACAGCCGGGCGGGTCGCCACGGCCCGTCGTCGACCTGCACCTCGACCGTGCCGACGCCGACCACGGGTGCCCACGCGATGCCGGCGACTGTCACTGCGCCGGCCCTCGTGCGGCTCCCACTGGCGGGGGAGTCGATGCGGCTGGTGATGTGGACGGGCACCGCCGCGGTCCACCCCCGCTCGACCCAGAAGCCCGGCAGGCCTGGGGCGTCGGAGACGTCGAGGGCGGCGATCCACTTGACGGCGTTGCTGTAGCCGTAGAGCCCCGGCACGACAACGCGGGCAGGGAAGCCGTGCTTGACCGGCAGCGGTCGGCCGTTCATCCCGACGGCGAGCAGTGCGGCGCGTCCGTCGTAGGCGTAGCGGCCCGGGAAGGACGCGACGAAGCCGTCGACCGACGTCCCGGTGATCCGGCGGGGAGCCCGGGTGACGCCGGCCTGCGC
>JAYTHS010000558.1:0-2352 GCA_043732345.1 Frankiales bacterium
GCCTCGAGGTCGGCCGTGACCTCGTTCACCAACCCGATGCGCACCGCGGTCTCGGCGTCCAGCAGGTCACCCGTGAGCAGGATCCACGAGGCCCAGGCCCGCCCCACGACGTCGACGAGCCGGGCCGTGGAGGCCAGGCCGTAGACGATCCCGAGCTTGGCCGGCGTGATGCCGAAGCGCGCTCCGGGCTCGCAGACGCGCAGGTCACAGGCCAGGGCGAGCTGCGTGCCCCCGCCGATGGCAAACCCCTCGACCATCGCGACCGTCGGTCCGGCGTACCCCGTGACGGCTCCCTCGCCGGCGGCGACGGCCCGCCCGTAGCGGGCCGCGTCGGCCGGGTCGCGGCGCAACGTCGTGAACTCGCTGATGTCGGCGCCCGCCGAGAACGGCCCGCCGGGCGGGCCGCGGAAAACGACAACGTCGACGTCGGGGTGGGCCTCGAGGGCCGCCATAAGCGGAGGCAGGGCCAGCCACATCGCCAGGTTGATCGCGTTGTGGCGCTCCGGCCGGGACAGCACGACTGTCACCACTCCGTCCCGTGCCGTCACGAGCATGGAGCCGGCAGCGTCGCCGAGGTCGAGGTCGAGGTCCACGCGGGGCATCCTCCCGTACGGCGCTCAAGAGCCCGGGGGGGCGAGCCGATCATGAGTCGTGGCCTCCACCCTCGGACTGGTGAGCATCGGCTGCGCGCTCAGCACGGTCGGGGTGGCCGTCTCGTGGGCCACCCGCCGGACCGACGGCCTCGGGCGGCCGCGCGGCTTCCCCCTCGCGTCGGTCAGCGTGCTCATGGTCCTGGCCGTGCTGACCTCGGTCCCGGCTGCCCAACGCCGCCTCGAAGAGCACCGGCTGGCCCGGGTCGGGGCAGTGCTCGCGGGCGCCCCGGTGACGGTGCACTGCCAGACCACGACAGGCAGCCTGGTCGACACCGGAGCCGAGCTGGGCTTCGTCCGAGGGACGGCCGACGGTGGGCTGGAGCACGCGACGACCCTCAAGCGGGACCCGTGCCGGGCCCTGGCGAGCTACATCGGAGGTGACCACGAGCACCCGAGCCGGGACGAGGTCGTTTCGGTGCACGTGCTGACCCACGAGTCGATGCACATGCGCGGCGAGCGATCCGAGACGGCCGCGGAGTGCGAGGCGATGCAGCGTGACGCCCTCACCGCTCGGCTGCTGGGTGCGTCACCGACTGCCGCACGGGCACTCGCCACGGCGTACTGGGCGGGCGTCTACCCCTTCATGCCCGACGACTACCGGACCACGCAGTGTCGCCCGGGCGGCCCGCTCGATGAGCACCTCGGTACGCCGCCCTGGTCGCCCTGACGCCCAGTCGGCCCTGTCCCTCATCCAGAAGGGGCCTGCCGCCGGCGCTGAGCCGGCGGTAGACCGACGTCCTGGACCGGCTCGGCATCGGCGTCGATCGCCCGCAGCGACGCCAGCACAGCCTCCTTGGACCGGGCCGGCCACAGGCCGGGGAGGGTCTGGACAAGGACCTCGCCGTAGCGGGCCGTGGCCAGCCTCGGATCGAGCACAACAACGACCCCCCGGTCGCGGGTCGATCGGATCAGGCGGCCCGCCCCCTGCGCAAGCAGCACCGCCGCCGGGGGCAGCGTCACGTCCATGAACCCCCGCTCGCCGGCGTCGGCGAGGCGGGCCTTGAGCAGCGGGTCGTCCACGTGCACGAATGGGATGCGGTCCAAGACGACGAGCTGGCAGGCACTTCCGGGGACGTCGACGCCCTGCCAGAACGAGCGGGTGCCGAACAGGCAGGTCCGGGCGTCGGCGGCGAAGCGGTGCGTCAGGGCGCCCGGGGAGTCCTCGCCCTGAAGCAGCACGGGCAGGTCGGTCTCGGCGCGGACGACGGCGGCGGCTCGCGCAGCCGCGGCGGTCGAGGAGAACAGCGCCAGGGTCCGGCCGCCCGCGGCGGTCACCAGCTCGACCAGCAGGGCGTCGACGGCGACGGCCCAGGCAGCGGGCTGCTTGCCCGGTTCGGGCAGGTCCGCCGCGACCCACAGCTGCCCCTGCCGGGGGTAGTCGAACGGTGACCCGACGTCCAGGTGCCGCCAGCGGCTCGGCGGCTGGTCGTCCTGCCCGTCAGGCTGCAGCGGACCGTGGGTCTCGCCGACCGCGGCGCCGGCCGCCCACGTCAGGCCCAGCTGCCGGGCGGTGTGCCGGAACGACCCACCGAGCGTGAGCGTCGCGCTGGTCGCCACGACCGTCCGCTCGCCGAACAGCCGGCCCGCCAGGGCGCCCCCGACCGACAGGGGCGAGACCCGCAGGACCCGGTCCTGGGTGGCGTAGAGCGCGCTGCGGGTCCCCGGAGAGCGCAGCTCGCCGGCGGCCTCGGCCACCTCG
>JAYTHS010000559.1:0-8015 GCA_043732345.1 Frankiales bacterium
GTCGTCGCGTGGTCACGGAGCACCACGTGACCGCTCTGCTCACCGCCGAGCCGGTGGTCACCAGCGATCATCGCCTCGAGGACGTAGCGGTCCCCAACCGCGGTCTGCAGCACCCGCACGCCCGCAGCCGACATGGCGTGGTGAAGCCCGAGGTTGCTCATCACGGTCGCGACGAGCACGTCGCTGCCCGGCAGCCCGGCCTCGCGGCGCGCCAGTGCCAGCAGGCCCAGGACCTGATCGCCGGACAGGACGCGGCCGGCGGCGTCGACGACGACGCACCGGTCGGCATCCCCGTCGTGCGCGATCCCGACATCGGCCCCGCGGTGCAGCACCGCGGCGGCCAGGCCCTGCGGGTGCGTCGCCCCCGACCCGTCGTTGATCCGGGTCCCGTCACCGTCGCAGTGCAGCTCAAAGACCCGGGCACCGGCGCGGCGGTACAGCTCGGGGGCCAGGTGGGACGCGGCCCCGTCGGCAGCGTCGACCACGACCGTGAGGCCGGCCAGCGACCCCGCGCTGGCCAGCAGTGAGGCAAGCCAGGCCTCGACCAGCTCGGGCCCGGCGTCATCGACCCGCCCGAGCCCGGCGCCGGTCAGGCCCGTGGGGTCTGCCAGGCCGGCCTCGACGGCGTCCTCGAGAGTGTCGCTGAGCTTGCAGCCCCCGGCTGCGAAGAGCTTGAGCCCGTTGTCGGGCATCGGGTTGTGCGAGGCGGACAGCACCAGACCGAGATCCGCCGCACCCGAAGCCACCACGTGGGCCACCGCCGGTGTGGGCACCACTCCCAGCAGCAGGACGTCCAGGCCGGCGGCGGTGAACCCGGCCGCCGCCGCGGCCTGCAGCATCGGCCCGGACGGCCGGGTGTCACGACCGACCGCGACCGTCCGCCCGCCGAGCACCCGGGCCGCCGACCGGGCCACGCCCAGCACGAGCTCCGGGGTGAGCACCTCGCCGTTGGCAAGCCCCCGAACCCCGTCCGTGCCGAACAGCCGTGCCACCTGAGCTCCTCCTGACATGCCGCGAGGCGGCCCCCAGTTGCGGGGACCGCCTCGTCCGGGCGACTAGCGCTTGCTGTACTGGGGCGCCTTGCGGGCCTTCTTCAGGCCGTACTTCTTGCGCTCCTTGATCCGCGAGTCGCGGGTCAGGAACCCCTCCTTTTTTAGGGCGGGGCGGTCGTCGGGCTCGATCATGATCAGCGCCCGGGCGATCCCCAGTCGCAGGGCCCCGGCCTGGCCGGAGATGCCGCCGCCGTGTAGCCGGGCGATGACGTCGTACTGCTCGAGTTTTTCGAGGGTCGCGAACGGCTCGTTAATCGCCTGCTGGTGCACCTTGTTGGGGAAGTAGTTCTCCAGGGTGCGGCCGTTCAGCTTGTACTGCCCCGAGCCGGGCACGAGGCGCACGCGGACGATGGCCTCCTTGCGGCGGCCGACGGTCTGGATCAGTTCAGCAGTCATTACTGGGACACCTGCGAGAGCTCGTAGGGAACCGGGCTCTGCGCCTGGTGGGGGTGGGTCGGGCCGGGGTAGACCTTGAGCTTCGACATCATCTGACGACCGAGCGAGTTGTGGGGAACCATGCCCTTGATCGCCTTCTCCACGATGCGCTCCGGCCGGGTGGCGAGGACGTCGGCGTACGACGTGCTCGTGAGCCCACCGGGGTAGCCCGAGTGGCGGTGGACCCGGGACTGGGCCGCCTTGTTGCCGGTCATCGCGACCTTGCCGGCGTTGATGACGACCACGAAGTCACCGGTGTCTAGGTGCGGCGCGTAGATCGGCTTGTGCTTACCCCGGAGCAGGATCGCGGCCTGACTCGCGAGCCGGCCGAGCACGACGTCGCTGGCGTCGATGACGTGCCACTGGCGGGTCACGTCAGACGGCTTGGGCTGGTACGTGCGCACGGATCTGCTTCTCTCTAGCGGCGGTTCGGGACTGGCTGGGTTGGCTGCGCCGTGCGGGCCGGGGCCCGGCTGGCAGCCAGTCGGGGCAGCCGTCAAGACGGCGCGCCGCGCAACAGGCTCCGACACTACCCGACCTCGAGGTCGGGCTCCAGGGCCGGCACTCGTATGGCCACGGACACATCCGCGGGCCGTCATCGGACGAACAACAAGCACATTGCCCCACCTCGACGGCTTGTCATGGTGTGTCAGCGTGCCCTCGTACCCCCCACCGTAGGAGAGACATGGCCCGAACTCCCCGGTCCGTCGCGCGACGTCGCGCGATGGCCATCGTCACGGTCGGCGCGACCCTCGCGTCCGGAAGTGCGCTACTCGCGCCCGGCACCAGCTCGGCCTCGAGCCACCGCGAGGCGCCTTACATCAGCAACGATCCGGCAGTGGACAACACGGACGTCTATGCGTTTGTCAGCCCGGACAAAAAGAGCACGGTGACGCTGATCGCCAACTGGTCACCGTTCCAAGACCCGGCCGGCGGTCCTACATTTTACCCGTGGGCGACCGACGCGGCGTACGACATCAACATCGACAACAACGGCGACGGTAAGCCGGACCTGACCTACCGGTGGACCTTTAAGGACAAGGACACCCGCGGCACGATCAACCACGGTGACAACACCGCGGGTCACAAGGACAGCGCCGGCCACCTCATCAAGCCCAGTGGCATCAACGGGACGTTCCTCTACAACGACGGCGCAGTGAAGAACCTCACCGACGCCACTTTGCTGGCCAAGCAGACCTACACACTGACGGTGTTGAAGTACGACTCCAAAGGCAACGTCACCGGCCGGCCCGTCACCCTGCTGGCCAACAAGCCGGTGGCTCCCTCCTTCGTGGGTTCGGCCTCGATGCCCAGCTACGCAGCGCTGCGCACTCAGGCCGTCACAGCGGGGCAGATCGGCGCGAACGGCGTCGGTGGCCAGTCCTACGTGGGCCAGGCCGATGATCCCTTCTTCCTCGACCTGAGGGTCTTCGACCTCTTGTACGGCGCGAAGGCGGGCTTCCCGGAGTCCAAGAACGACACGCTGAAGCACTACAACGTCAATACGATCGCTCTGCAGGTCCCCAAGACTGAGCTCGCGGCCCTGCAGAACGCGACCGCGAACCCCGTCATCGGCGTGTGGTCGACCACCTCCCGCCAGAGCGTCCGGACTCTCGCGAAGACCGGTGCCGCCCCGACCAGCTCCGAGGTCGCCGCCGGCACCGGCGCGTACGACGCCCAGGTTTCGCGCCTTGGCAACCCGCTGGTCAACGAGGTCGTCGTTCCGGCCAACCTCAAGGACTACTTCAACCGGTCGCAGCCGGCCCAGGACGGTGCGCTGCTCGGCAAGGTCCAAAACCCGGAGCTGCCCTACCTCATCGAGGGGATCTACGGCGTCCCAAACCCCAACAAGAACGCTGCCGGCAACGGTCGCCCCGACCTCGTCGCGACGTTCCTGACCGGTATCAGTAAGCGGGTCTCGGCGGGCACTACCTACGGTGGCCTGGGCAAGGGGTCGCCGAACGTCGACCTGAACTCGCTGGACCTGAACGCGGTCGCCAGGACCGTGCATCAGGCGCCCGCCGAGTATCTGCGCCTCAACATGGCGGTCGCCCCGGCTGCCAGGCCGAACCGCCTCGGAGTGCTGGGCGGTGACATCGCGGGCTTCCCGAACGGCCGTCGCCTGGCGGATGACATCGTCGATGAGGCCCTTCAGGTCTTTGAGGGCGTGCTGCTCCCCGGCGGGCAGGGCGCGGGCCTTGGTGACGGCGTCAACGCCAACGACAAGCCTTTCCTGACGTCGTTCCCGTACATCGCCGACCCGACCAGCGGCTCGGCCGTCACTGCCGTCAAGGCGCCGGTCCGCTGCCTGCAGAAGATCACCAGCTACCGGGGACAGGTCACGATCAACGTCGGCAGCATCTCGCCGGCGATTCCCGGTGGGAGAGCCGCGATCTACCGCGTGAACAGCAACGGCACCCGGACCCTCCTGGGCAGGCCGGCGCTGAACGCCGCAGGGACTGGCTACGCGCGTCCCTTCAGCGTGAGGGAGGCGGCTAGTGTGACGTCGGCGACCTACCTGGTGCAGCTCTACCCAGCGGGTCGGTACTCCGACGCGGTGAGTGCTGCCTTCAGCCAGGCCACCAAGGTGACCGTCAGCCATTAGTCGCGCGCGACACCACCGGGGCGGCCGTCACAGGCCGCCCCGGTGGTGCGTCCAGGCCTTTCTACCCCGCCGACCTGCTTTGCTGGTGGCTCGTCGGGACTCCCGCCACCTTGGAGATCCATGTCCCGCAGGAGAACCGTGCCGACCCGCCCGTCCCGCTACCTCGCCGCCGCGCTGTGCTTGATGGCGGCGGCCTGCACCCAGGGCAGCTCGTCCCCCAAGGCGCTCACAGCGGCCGACTTCACCCCTGGCTCCTGTCGAGCGGCCGCGCCCGGCGTGCTGGCGTTGCGCACCGCCGTGCGCACACTGCCCACCACGCCACGCATCCCCACCGAGACCCTGGCGGATCTCACCGCCGCGCAGGCACAGCTCAAGGCCCCGGGCTCCGGCACGGACACCGTCAGCCGCGCGGCCCTGGATCTGTTCCAGCAGGCTGGCTACGTCCGGCTGCTGGCTGTCGGCAACAGCTATGACCCGACGTACGGCGCCCGGTTGGACCGGGCTGTCGGGCGATTCATCACCACCTGCACGGCGGCACCCCAGCCGTCCGGTTCTCCATCGGCAGCAAGCTAGAGCGCCCGCTCCATCGCCCGCTCGCGCTGGGTCGGGTCCAGCGGGTAGGCCATGGACTGGCCGGTCTCGGCGAAGCCCCGGGCGGTGTAGGCCCGCCGGGCCCGCCCGTTGTCCTCGTGGACCCATAGCCGCAGGACCCGGCACCCTCGCTCGTTGGCCCAGCCCGTCACGGGCTCGAGCAACCGGTCCAGCAGTCCCGTCCCTCGTCCGGCGGGGGCGACATACACCGCGGCAAGCACGGCGGTGCCGGGACGCTCGGCGTCGAGGAGGCCGACGGCTGTCCCGACCGGCACTTCCCCGGCCCACGCCAGCACCTGGCACGCGTCACCCTCGAGGGAGCCGCGCGCGGCGCGTGCCCGCCAGGCCGCGTCGTCCAGCGCGAGCGCGGCCTTGAGCGTCTCCAGGTAGGCAATCGGCGTGTCGGCGAGGGCCTCGAGGCGCAAGGCGCGCAGGGCCGGCCAGTCGCCGGGCTCCACCCGGCGCACCGTCACCTCGTCAGCGGGCACACCGTCAGCGGGCACACCGTCAGCGGGCACCCCGTCAGCGGGCACGCACGACCCGGCCCTCGTCCCAGACGGGCTCGGGTGCCTCGTAGACCGTGCCGTCGGACCCGAAGACCAGGAAGCGGTCGAAGCCGCGGGCGAACCACCGGTCGTGGGTCACCGCCATGACCGTCCCGTCGAAGGCCTCGAGCCCCTCCTCGAGCGCCTCAGCGGAGGCAAGGTCCAGGTTGTCCGTCGGCTCGTCGAGCAGCAGCAGCGTGGCGCCCCCGAGCTCGAGCAGCAGCACCTGGAAGCGGGCCTGCTGGCCTCCGGACAGCGAGTCGAAGCTCTGGTCGGCCTGGTCCTGCAGCTCGTAGCGCCGCAGCGCCCCGATGGCCGCGCCACGCTCCATGCCGCGCCGGGCGTCGTCACCACCCCGGTGAAGCACCTCGGTGAGCGTCTTCCCGACGAGGTCCGGCTGCTCGTGGGTCTGGGCGAACCAGCCCGCGACGACGCGTGCCCCGAGCCGCACCACTCCGGTGTGCCGGACCTGCTGGCCCGCCAGCAGCCGCAGGAAGTGCGACTTGCCCGAGCCGTTGGAGCCCAGGACGGCGATCCGCTCGCCGTAGACGACCTCGAGGTCGAAGGGCTTCATGAGCCCGGTGAGCTCCAGGCGCTCGCTGGTCACGGCCCGCACCCCGGTTCGGCCGCCGCGGAGCTTCATCGTCACCTTCTGGTCGACGACCTGCTCGGGGGGCGGCCCGGCGGCCTCGAAGCGCTCGAAGCGGGTCTGCATCGCGTGGTAGCGGCTGGCCATATCCGGGCTGATCTTGGCCTGCTCGCGCAGCGTGACGACCAGCTTCTTGAGCTTGTCGCGCTCCTCGTCCCACCGCTTGTGCAGCTCCTGCAAGCGGTCGCGCCGCGCCTGTCGAGCCTCGCCGTACGACGAGAAGCCACCGCCGTGCACCCACGCGCCGTGCGCCTCAATCGTCACGACCCGGGTGGCGGCGTTGTGGAGCAGCTCGCGGTCGTGGCTGACGAACAGCACCGTCTTGGCCGACTCCGCCAGCGCCGCCTCGAGCCAGCGCTTGCCCGGCACGTCCAGGTAGTTGTCGGGCTCGTCGAGCAGCAGCACCTGGTCGGGGCCGCGCAGCAGCGCCTCCAGGGCCAGCCGCTTCTGCTCGCCACCCGACAGGGTGTGCAGCTTGCGGTACATCGCCGCGTCGTATGGCATCCCGAGGGCGGCCGTCGTGCACACGTCCCACTGGACCTCGGCGTCGTAGCCGTGGGCGTCGCCCCAGTCTGCCAAGGCCTGGGCGTAGCGCATCTGGGTCTTCTCGTCATCTGTCTCCATCATCGCCAGCTCGGCGGCCTCGAGGGCCCGTCCGGCGTCGCGGACCCCGGGCGGCGACAGGTCCAGCAGCAGGTCGCGGACCTCCGTGTCGTCGCGGATCGAGCCGATGAACTGCCGCATGACCCCTAGACCACCGTCGCGCGCCACCGCGCCGGCGTGCGGCGCCAGGTCGCCGGCGATGATCCGCAGCAGGGTCGTCTTGCCGGTGCCGTTGGCGCCGACCAGCGCGGTCTTGCTGCCGTCGCCGACCCGGAAGCTGGCGTCGTCGAACAGCACCCGCCCGTCGGGTAGGACGTAGCTCAGCCCCTGCGCGTCGACGTAGCCCATGGCGTCATCCTCACAGGCTCGGCCGCATCACAGCGACACCGCCCAGTAGTCCTCGGTGGCCTCCTGGGCGAAGCCGGTGGAGGTGTAGAGCCCGAGCGCCCGGTCGTTGTCGACCGAGACCTCCAGGTGCACGCGCTCGCACCCCTGGGCCCGGAGCAGCCGGCAGGCGCGGGCCAGCACGTCCCGGCCGATCCCCCGACCCTGCTGCTGCGGGTCGACCACGAAGCCGTAGATCCCCCCAGACCCCTCCCCCCGACTCAGCCGCAACGTCCCGACCAGGACGCCGTCCTGCCGGACCACCAGCGTGGTCTCCCCCGGCTCCTCCCGCAGGACCACCTCCCCCGGGTCGTGCCCGAACCCGGCGGTGAGCAGCCGGCGTACGGCGGGCATGTTGGCTGCGGCCGTCGGCACGAGGGTCCTTGAGGGGTCCTCCGGCGGGCCGTACGGCGTGTCGCCCAGCACCAGGGCGTGCTCGCTATGATGCAGCGTGGCGCTGTGGGCAGCGGCGAACCCTGTGCCGGCGGGCGAGCTCGGCGTCACCAGCAGGGCCTGGGCGAACCCCCTCTCCCGGCACAGCGGGAGGGCGGCCTTGAGCAGGGCCGAGCCGACGCCCCCACGGCGGACGACCGGGTCGACCATGCCCGCGACCTCGACGTCCGGCGGGCCGAAGACGTAGATCCCGGCGTAGCCGACCAGCTGCTCACCCTCCCAGGCCAGCAGCGGGACGACGCGATCGGTCGGCAGCACGCCCCACTCCAGCTTGAGTCGGCCGCCGTCGTGGGCGACCACGCGCTGCTCGAGCGCGGAGACCGCGGCCAGGTCGCTCTCGGACAGTCTCGCCGGGGTCGTCAGCACGCGTTCAGTGTGGCCCGAGGCCCGGTCCTGTGGCGAAGGGATTAGCAGCCCTCGTCCACCCGCAGGGCGCGCGTCACCCGCTGCCGCTCCAGCAGCTGGTCGTCCGGCGGGTAGGCGACGTTCTCCAGGGTCAGGCCGTGCGCCTGCGCGACCTTGACCCCGAGTACCCGGGAGCGCAGCGTCAGCAGCGAGCCCGGCCACTCGACGTCGTGCAGGCCCTCCCCGACGTGCACCAGCGCGCCGACCAGGGAGCGGACCATCGAGTGGCAGAAGGCGTCGGCCTGCACGGTCGCCACGAGCAGCCCGTCGGGAGTCCGCTCCCAGTCCAGCGC